>JAYVMK010000092.1:0-6866 GCA_043758995.1 Lichenibacterium sp.
CTGCTTGTTTCAGTTCTGAGCGACCTCGTGCAGGTCGGATTCCGGCATGGCCGTCAGGGTCTCGGGCTCACCCGTCTTTCCGGCGGGAACGAGGCGCAACGCACGGCCGGCAAGCGCTTCGATTCTGAAGCAGGTCTGCGCCGCTTCGCCGATGACGCGCGACTGGCAGAGCGTCCCCTTGGTGCTGCGCCAATGCCCAACAGTGACCTGAACGGCCCGACCGTCGCCGGTCTGCACGGGCTGCAGTTCGAGCCTGCGATTGTCACGGGCGAAGAAGACGATCTGCCGGTTCTTGCCGTCTCCGTCCGGGACCAGCGCCGCAGCCTGGCCCACCATCGGGTCGAAAGCGTCGCCGCCCTTGCTCGAAACCGTGGGGCGCGGGGTCGAAGCGTCGCTCGCAACATCGAGGCTGCTGTCGAGCAGGGGGATATGATCGGGAAAGTGCAGGGCGTCGCCCTTCACCAGTTCGGCCGTTTGCGGGCCGGACGCGCCGACCGCGCCGAGCGTCACCGTGCCGAGTCTCGCGCCGGGGAACTCGTATTTGCCGTCGAGAACGATCGTGACACTTCGGCACAGCGCCTCTCCGCCGGAGCCGGTTTCGCAAAGCTCCGGCGTCTCGCGCTGCCAGTGGCGTGCCGTGAAGCCGCGCTCGTCGCCCTCGCCCATAAGACCGCGCGTCGCGAAATAGGTGAGGTGGGGCGGCACTCCCGGGCCCTCCCGCCGCAGCGTGTTTCCGGTGAGATAGTTGATCGCCTCGAACCCCGTGACGGTCGGGGTGGTGCCGGCCTTCGCAGCTTCGGCATAGGCGGCCGGATTGGGAACATGCAGCGCGGGGCCGGGCGGGATCGAGCCCGTCGTCAGCGATGTGTCGATCGCGTCCGGCGCTGCGACGGCGACCGTTCGCGCAGGAGGGGCCGCCACCGCGACCTCTGTGGGCGGTGGCGGTACCGGTGCCGGCGGGATCGCCATCACGACGGCGGCCGCGTCACTGCCGCCATGGCTCCTGAGTACGTCGACGATGCAGGACAGGCCCACGACCGCGCAGACCAGGGCCGAAATTCCACGACTCGACACCATTCAGCCTCGTCCCGTCCCGTTCATGACGCGCCGCAGCGCGTTCGCCTCGGGCGACAGTGCGCCAGCTTCGATCCAGGGCGAGCCCTTCCGGTCGGAGCCGCCAAGACTGTTGATGGCGCATGGAGTTAAAGAAGGTTTGAACCATCGTGAGATGGTCCGCCTTGTCGTCCCGGGATCCTGCAGTTTCGCGCGCTGCGGTGGTTTGGTGTTTCACGGCCGCGCCGCGGCAGCGCTTTGCAAAGAGGTACATTCCGTCCTAAGCAACGGAGCCTCAAAGGAATTGGACATTGGGACAGAAGCAGCTTCGTATCGGTATCGTCGGGGTCGGCAACTGCGCCTCGTCCCTGGTTCAGGGCATCGAGTTCTACAAGGACGCCGCATCCAACGCGCCGGTGCCGGGGCTGATGAATGTCGAGGTCGGGGGCTATCACGTCGGTGATGTCGTGCCGGTGGCGGCTTTCGACATCTCGGCCGCCAAGGTGGGGCTCGACCTTGCCGACGCCCTGCTCGCCGCGCCCAATAACACCGAGCGTTTCGCCACCGTGAAGCCGACCGGCGTCCGCGTCGAGCGCGGCCCGACGCTCGACGGCCTCGGCCGCTATCTGCGCGACGTCGTGACGGAATCGGACGAGGCGCCGACCGACGTGACGGCGGTGCTGAAGGAGAAGCGTGTCGACATCCTGGTCTGTTACCTGCCGGTGGGCTCGCAGCAGGCCGCCGAGTTCTACGCCGAGCGGGCGCTCGAGGCCGGCTGCGGCTTCGTCAATTGCATGCCGGTGTTCATCGCCTCGAACCCGGCGTGGGAAAAGCGTTTCGCCGAGCGCGGCCTGCCGATCGTCGGTGACGACATCAAGAGCCAGGTCGGCGCCACCATCGTGCATCGCACGCTGGTCAACCTGCTGCGCGACCGCGGCATTCGCCTCGACCGGACCTATCAGCTCAACTTCGGCGGCAATTCCGATTTCCAGAACATGCTGGAGCGGGACCGGCTGGAATCGAAGAAGATTTCCAAGACCCAGGCGGTCTCGAGCCAATTCGACGTGCCGCTCGACGCCGACGACATCCACGTGGGTCCGAGCGACTACGTGCCGTGGCTGACCGATCGCAAATGGGCTCATATCCGGCTCGAAGGCACGGGCTTCGGCAATGTGCCGCTGAACATCGAGCTGAAGCTCGAAGTCTGGGACTCGCCGAATTCCGCGGGCGTCGTCATCGACGCGGTCCGCTGCGCCAAGCTGGCGCTCGACCGCGGCATCGGCGGGGCGCTGATCGGCCCCTCGAGCTATTTCATGAAGTCGCCGCCGCGCCAGTTCACCGACGAAGAGGCCCGCCTTCGGACCGAGCGCTTCATGGCCGGCGCCGAGTGATCTCGCGGCCGTGCTGACGCTGCTCCTCGTTCGCCACGCCACTCACGGCCTGCTCGGCCGCGTGCTGGCGGGCCGCTTGCCGGGCGTGTCGTTGAACGAGGCGGGTCTCGCCGAGGCGGAGCGCCTGGGCGGGATGCTGGCTGGGCGCGGCATCTCCCGCATCCTGTCGAGCCCGCTCGAGCGCACGCGCGAGACCGCGGCCGCGCTGGCCACCCGGTCCGGATGCCCGGTCGAAATCGCCGAGGAGATCAACGAGATCGATTGCGGCACCTGGACGGGCGCGGCTTTCGAGACGCTGCCCGAGCAGCCGCTCTGGCACAGCTGGAACCACGAGCGCGCGACCGCCGCGATCCCCGGCGGCGAAAGCATGGCGGCCGTCCAGACCCGGGCGCTCGGGCTGGTGGCGCGCCTCGCCGCCGAAGCCTCGGAAACCGACGTCACGGTGGCGCTCGTCACCCATTCCGACGTCGTCAAGGCCCTGGTGCTGGCGGCGCTCGGCCTGTCGCTCGACCGCTACGACCATCTCACGATCGATCCGGCCTCCGTGACGACGCTGCATGTCTTCGGCGACTACATGCGGGTCGTGCGGATGAACGAGGTCGCGGCGTGAAGATCGTCGTCTTCGGCCTGACAGTCTCGTCGTCCTGGGGCAATGGCCATGCCACACTGTGGCGGGGGCTCCTGAAGGCGCTGATCCGGCGGGGCCACGATGTCGTGTTCTTCGAGCGCGACACCGATTATTACCGCGACAACCGCGATCTCCATGAGTTGGAGGGCGGCGATCTAGTGCTCTATCCGGACTGGACGGCTGTGGCGGCGCGCGCGCGCCGGGCGGTCGCCGAGGCCGATGTCGCCCTGGTGACCAGCTATTGCCCGGATGCGGCCTTGGCCGAACGCGTGGTGCTGGATGGCCCCCGGGCGCTGCGCGTCTTCTACGATCTGGACACGCCCGTGACGCTGGCGGCGCTCGAAGGTTCGGCTCGCCCCGCCTATGTGGGGCCGGACGGGTTTTCGGGCTACGACCTCGTCCTAAGCTATACGGGCGGCCCGGCGCTCGATGCCCTGCGGTCGCGGCTCGGCGCACGGCGCGTGGCGCCGCTCTATGGGCATGTCGACCCAGACGTGCATCGTCCCGTGCCGCGCGAAACGCGCTTTGCCGCCGACCTCTCCTATCTCGGCACCTATGCGGCCGACCGGCAAGCCGCGCTCGAGACGCTGTTCATCGCCCCGGCGCGGGAGCGGCCGGGGTCGCGCTTCCTCATCGGGGGCGCGCAATATCCGGCGGATTTCCCCTGGACGACGAATATCTATTTCGTCCGCCACCTGCCGCCCCCCGACCATCCGGCCTTCTTCTCCTCGGGGCGGCTGACGCTCAACGTGACGCGGCAGGCGATGGCCGCCATGGGCTGGTGCCCTTCGGGCCGTCTCTTCGAAGCCGCCGCCTGCGGCGCCCCCATCCTCACCGACGCCTGGGACGGGCTGGGCGATTTCTTCGTGCCGGGCACGGAACTGCTTGTGGCATCCAGCACCGCCGAAGCCCTGGCGGCCGTGGACCTGTCCGACGCGGAACTGCGCCGCCTCGGCGAGGCCGGACGCGCGCGGGTGCTGGCCGAGCATACGTCGGACCACCGCGCGGCAGACTTCGAGAAAGCCGTCGCTGCGGCGCGGACGGGGGAGGCTTGATGCACCACCATCCTTTCAGCCGCTCATCCCCGCGCAGGCGGGGATCCGGCATGGAACGTCGGTCGAAGGCCGTCCGGATCTTGCCCGCGTCGTGCCGAGGAAAACGGTCGGCTTGCGGCCGGCATCGTGCGCTGGAGCCCCGCCTGCGCGGGGATGAGCGGAGTTCGGGGCCGCTGGCAGACGTTTTGGGAAGGATGGTCTGACCATGTGGGGCATCGTGCCGGCCGCGGGGCGGGGCAGTCGCATTCAGCCGCTGGCCTTCTCGAAGGAGCTGCTTCCCGTCGGCAGCCGCCTCGACGGCGGCGTCGAGCGCCCCTGCGCGGTGAGCGAGTATCTGCTCGACCGCATGGTTTTGGGCGGCGCCGGCAAGATCTGCCTCGTGATCTCGCCCGGCAAACACGACATCCTCGCCTATTACGGAGCCGATTATGCCGGCGCCGCCCTCGCCTATGTGGTGCAGCCGCGCCCTTCGGGCCTTTGCGATGCCGTGTTCCGCGCGGCGGCGCTGATCGCGCCGGACGAACCCGTCATCGTCGGCCTGCCCGATACGGTGTGGTTCCCCAAGACGGGTTTCGCCGCGCTGCCGGACGATGCCCTGTCGTTCCTGTTGTTTCCCGTCGAGCGGCCGGAGCTCTTCGACGCCGTGGTGCTCGACGAAACCGGCGCCGTGGTCGAGATCCAGGTGAAGCAGGCCGATGCCGCGTCCCACTGGATCTGGGGCGCCTTCAAGATGCCCGGCCAGGTCTTCCACGCTCTCCACGCGCTCTGGCTCGCCCGGGAGCGGCAGGACGAGTATTTCGGCACGCTGGTCAATGCCTATCTGGCGGCCGGTGGGCGGGCCGTCGGCGTCAAGGCGGGCGAAAGCTACGTCGACACCGGCACTTTCAACGGCTATCGCGCGGCGATGCGCCTGCTCGGGCAGGGCGCTCCCGCGCCAGAGGACGAGACAGCACGATGACTGGTGATCCCGCGACGCTTCGGGCGCGCGCCGATGCGCTCGGCCCCTGGTTCCACAACATGGACCTCGGCGGCGGCGTCTGGACCGCGCCGAACCATTTTCTCGGCGATTATCCGGGCATGAAGTTCCGCGGTTTCGGCCATGTCCTGCCCGAGGACCTCAGTGGCAAGAGCGTGCTCGATATCGGCTGCAATGGCGGCTTCTATTCGATCGAGATGCGCCGCCGCGGCGCCGCCCGGGTGCTCGGTATCGACTTCGACGAGGATTACCTGGCCCAGGCGCGGTTCGCCGCCGAAAGCCTCGGCGTCGACGGCATCGAGTTCCGGCAGATGTCGGTCTACGACGTCGGGAGCCTGGGCGAGCGTTTCGACCTCGTGGTCTTCATGGGCGTGTTCTACCACCTGCGCCACCCGCTTCTCGCCCTCGACCTGATCTGGGAGAACGTTGCCGACGACCTCCTGTTGTTCCAGTCGCTGCAGCGCGGTTCGAACGAGATCGCCGAGGTCGCGTCGGACTATCCCTTTACCGAAGAGTCGCATTTCGATGCGCCCGGCTATCCCAAGATGCACTTCATCGAGCGCGACTACTCGGCCGACCCGACGAATTGGTGGGCGCCCAACCGCGCCGCCTCGGCGGCGATGCTGCGTTCCTCCGGCTTCGACATCCTGGCGAACCCCGATCCCGAGGTCTTCCTGTGCCGTCGGACCGACCGCGGCCCCTTCGTCGAAGCCGCCTATCCCGCCCGAGCCGTCGCTAGCCGCTCCGGCTCGCGACGCTGATTTTTTGACGAGCATCTCCACGCGATCCGGTGATCCTCACCGGATCGCCATCTGCTCTTGAGGACCCGCCCCATGATCGAAGCCGCGATGATCTGGAACGAGCCCAACAACAAGTCGCATTGGGATCCCGTGATCGACCCTGGCTGGGTCAGGTTCTCCGAAATGGTGATCCTGGCCGCCAAGGCCATTCGGGCCGAAAACGCCACCCTGCCGCGCGTGCTTGGCGGCATGTCGCCCATCGACCCGACCTGGGTGCAGATGCTGGCCTCGCGCGGCGTGCTCGATCACCTCGACGCCGTGGCGGTCCACGGTTTTCCGCTCGACTGGAACCTCTGGGCCCTCGACGACTGGCCGGCCAAGATCCACGAGATCCGCGCCGTGACGTCGCTGCCGGTCTGGGTCTCGGAGGTGGGGGTCTCGACCTTCGGCGCCGAGGAGGTGCAGGACTGGGGGCTGAAGCGCACCGCCGAACTGCTGAAGGGCAAGGCGCCCCGTGTCCACTGGTACTCGCTCTACGACCTTCCCAAGGAGTGGGAGGCCACGACGCGCCACAAGGAGGCGGAGGGCTCCTCCTACTACCGCCATTTCGCCATGGGCATCCTGCGCCAGGACGGGACGCCCAAGATCGCCGCCGAGCATTTCGCCGGCCTCACGCCCGACATGGGCCTGTGCCAGTGGTTCCATTACGAGGATCACCGGCTCGACCAGGCGGTGGAGTGGATGAAGCGGCTCGGCGTCACCTATCTGCGCACCGGCCTCTCCTGGGCAGATTGGCTGCGCCCCGACGCCGAGCGCTGGTTCGACCGGCTGGTGAGGGCACTCGAGCCTTTCGACACGACCGTGACCTTCTGCTTCACACCGGAATCGGAAGGCATCGAGCCGCATCACACCTCGGCGCCGCGCGACCCGGAGAAGTTCGCCGCCTTCTGCGCCGAGATGGTGCGGCGCTACGTGGGATCGGGCCCGACGAAGCCGATCCCCACAATCTGACGTCCTTCTGCC
>JAYVMK010000093.1:0-13265 GCA_043758995.1 Lichenibacterium sp.
CGTGCCGGTTAGCGCTGGGGAGGCCAGCGTTGCCAGCCCGGCGAAGAAGGCGGGATCGAAGGGGATCGTCTGCAGTGCGCCGGAGGCATTGAGGAAGCAAGCGACCTTGTCCTGCGTATTGACGAAGAAGTCCCCGTCGGTGAGCGCGCGAAACGTGCCGTCGCCAGGGCGCCGCCCAGCGGTGGCGGAGCGGAGGAACTTGACCGGGATCTGGAGGACAGGTGCCGTCATGTTGCGAGCCTCAAGCCGAGCCGGGGTCGATAACGCTGAACGGCGCCACGAAGTCTGTGCCGGGAACGGCAGCCGCCAGCCCAGTCGAGGTGACCTTCAGCATGGAGCCCACCGCCACGCTGCCGTAGCCGGCGATCGAGATCGTGTTGCCTGACAGCACGATGCCGGCACCGGCGACGAGCTGGGTGGGCGAGTTCAGCTGGGTGAAGGGCACCGCCGTAGTGCCGAGCGTGAAGGTCTTGGCCGGATTGCACAGCCAGAGCGTGTTCCCGGTGGTTGCGCCGGCAGCGCCGACCGGCACGAAGGCCCCGGCGAACTCCGCCGCGATCGCCATGTCGACGTGCCGCGTCAGCAGCCACCCCGTCGAGCTCGAGCCCGCCGCCGTCACCACGTAGAGCCCGTTGTAGGCGGCGTTGGCGCCGGTCTCCTGGTTGACCAGCACGATGTCACCCACCGCCGCTGCGTAGCCGTCGACCGTCAAGGCGCCGTTGACCGAGGCCGCGAGCGTGCCCGCACCGTTGCTGTAGGCGTAGGCCGGAAGCGCCGCTGCTGTGGCGACCGTGGCGGTCGGCTTTGGGGTTAGCCCGGCCGCCAGAGCCGATAGGGCCAACATGACGAAAGCCGTAGTGGCGAGCAGGCTGGAATTGTCGTTGGCGCCGGGCGTCGGCGCTGTGGGCGAGCCCGTGAAGGCGGGCGAGGCCTTGGTGGCCAGCGGCGCGATCGCGGTGGCGATCTGCCCGAAAGCGGCAGCATCCGTCGCGGCGGCGCCGTTCGGCACGGTCGGCGAGGCTCCGAAGGTTTTCTTGCCGGCGATCGATTGAGCAGAGGCGAGATCGACGAAGGCGCCGACACCCCCGACTTTGACCTGGCCGGTCGAGTTTCCGGCGCCGTCGTTGCCCGTGCCGACGTAGAGGACGTTCTCACCCTCGTTGTGGAAGGGCTGCCCTGCCTTCAGCGTCGTGGGAGCGCCGGCGGCGCCTCCGGACAGCCGGCGAAGGAAGACTGCGATCGCGTTGAGAGCCATGCGGGTGTCCTATGCGGTTCCGGGATCGAATTCGGTGACGGTGCCGGGTTGGGTCGGGATCGGTAGGTAGGGCACGGCCGAAAGGCCGTTCTGGACGTCCGAACCCGGGTCGATGACTGCCGCTGGCACGAAGGGCGGCACCACTGGCATGATCTCCCAGTCGGCCGGCCTGACGGCGACGTCGCCCGAAGCGATGATCACGTCGAGGACGAACAGGCCGGTGGCGCGGTCGTAGGAGACGGTCCGACCCACGAGAGCGTTGCGGCTGTCGGCCTTGGACACTGCGATCATGAAGCCCGCGTAGGCGAAGCGGTCGCGGTCGGCTTCGGACAGGGTGAAAGTCGCCGCGCCGGTGGCGATCGGCACGGCGGTGGTCGAGCCGGCATTGAACAAAACGCCGAGCGACACGATCGCTTCAAGAGCCCTGTAATAGGGCTGCAAAGCATCGTTGACGCGCTGTAATCCGACAGTCTGGATCTGCAGCAAGGCATCGTCGAAAGTCTTCCGTTGGACCTCCAGCGCCCGCAGCCTCCCGTCGAGATGGACCATCGCTTGATCCATTCGGTCGGGTGATGCCGACGCGTTCTTCGCAAAGTCGATGGCCGCCGGCAGCGCCATGGTCAGCCTACCGCCGGCTTGGTTTGCGCGTCGTCGAGCAAGCCCGCATCGCGCAGCTTTGCCAGAGTGGCGTCGTCGACGGTCGGGCGAGTGCCGCGACGGTAGTCATGGCCATCGACCTCTCCAGTCTTGACGACCAGCACCGTGTGATAACCGGCAAGGTCCATGGCGGCGGGAGGAGAGTTGCTCACAGCACGTAATCCTTGATCCATGCGCCGAGGTCGACGTCGAGGGGAGAGATCGCGGTTCCGAGCGTCAGGACCTTGTAGGAGCTGACGGCTCCGCCGAGGTTGAAGACGTAGGTCCGCTCGAGCGAACCGTCCGGGTTGTTGACGTCCGAGAAGGAGGATGGCGCCGTCTGGGTCAGATAGTTGGCGCCGGTCAAAAGCTTCGCGGCCCAGGAGTGCTGGGCCGGATCGTAGCTTTCGTAGCGCTCGATGACGCGGATCTGGCTCGACGGAACCGGAGGCGTGCGGGGAGCCAGTGGCCAGACATGGGCCAGGCTTGTCTTGGGCCGGCTCACGTGGGCCTTGCTGTGGGCGAGGTCGAGGGCCGGCATCATGTCGGGCGTGCCGACGAAGGTGGCGTAGAGCGGGATGTTGGGGTTCAGCGCACCGCCCGCGTTGAGTTGCGCTGGGGTCAGGCCCGTCAAGGGCACGATCACGCCGCCGAGCTGGATCCCGTAGGTCAGCTGGGTCGACGCCGGAACCACCGCCGAAGCGAGAAGGTCGATGCCGGTGACGCCGCCGCCCAGTTGCAGGTTCTGCATCTGCACCGTCACGACGCTCTGCAGGAATTTGCAGCCGTAAAGATCAAGGGCGAGATGCTTGGTGAGATCGCCGGCGGCATACCCGGAGGGCGAAAGAGCGAAGAAGGTACCCTGAGGGAAGTTGGCTCCGTCGGTGGTGCCAACTCCGTGAGCCGCTGTAGTCACCAGCAGGATGGCGACATGCTGGCCTCCCTCGAGGAGAACAGGCGTGGCCAAGCCGGCGATGTTCTTGCCGACGACAAGCTGCGCGAAGGGGATCGTCACCATCGCCAGGACCGATGTCGGATCCGGCCGCGCGTCGGCCCCGGCCTGGCAGACCAGCACGGTGACATCGCCCTGGGCGTCGAGGCTCGTCAGCGTGAAGCCAATCGCGTCGAGCCATTGATCCTGTCCCTGCAGGTAGCTTTCGGCGAGATGGAAGCCTGGGATTGTCTGCGGTGGCTGAACCACGGCGTCCCAGTAGGTTTCGTTCGTCGTGTCGGTCCAGAACTCCTGCAGGCGGACAGGAACGTGCAAAGCTCCGTCCCCCGTATAGGCGTAGGGCAGACCCTGCAGATCGAGCGACGCCTTGAAGGTCTCACCGTCGGATAGCTTGAAGATGCCCGAGATCGGATCGTAAGTGCCGGACCGCCAAAAATCCGAATTGGTGCAAACGTCGAACTGCGGCCCATAACGCACCCGCGTGCGAGCGATGGTCTTCTGCGTATAGTCGACGGCGTTGTAGGTATAGCCGTTGGCGCGGACCGAGCCCGTCTGAGGGCCGGTCGACTGCCGCAGGTAGCGGTCATAGGCAGAGAACAGCACGCCGCCGCGCAACACCGACGTTGTTTCAAAGGGATTGAAACGCTGCAGGATCTGGTCGGCGGCCGCGTCGTCGGGGAAGCGGATGCCTTCTTCGACGCGACAGTTGCTGAGGGGATGGAGCAGGTCGGAGTTGGTGCCGTCGAGCAGGTAATCGGCGTCGCTGTCGGCCGCGTTGCTCGGGATGCCGACCTTGGCGTTCAAGGCGGCGATGGACAGCAGAATGCGGCCTTGAAGAGCTTGGTCGCCCTTGCTGTTGGCGAGGCCGGCCAGCGTCGCTGCGAGTGTCGAAACCTCGGGCCCGATGATGGCCTCGAAGGCTTCGAGCGCGGCCGTGCGGACCGCGATGTCTGCCAGGTTCGGCACCTGGCCGTCGACGATGTTCTGCAGGCTGATGATGCCGGTGGGGCCGAGAACCGCAACGGCGATCGGCAGCGCCAGGCCGTAACCCGGATAGACGGGGTTTGCGGCCTCGTCGCCATAGGCATCCTGGACGATCGCAATCCGGCTGTGGGTCTGCGGCACCGTTTGCGGCTTGTAGACGATAGATGTCGGCGTCGACTGGCTCTCGACCACATAGTTCGTGGGCTGGGGCGCGTCGTCCTGCTCCTGCCCGAAAGCGATGATGAGCATGATCCGCTTGGTGGCGACCGGCAGCTTTGCTTTCGCCAGAACGTCGAATGTTGCGGGCGTGTCGAAGGCATAGACCTTGCCGCCCTGGTAGAGCCGGCCGGCGCCGATCGTCACCACCGTGCCGGCGAAGGTCGCCAGCATCCCGGCATAGCCGCGGTCCGGAACGAGCGTGTCGCCGACGATGTGGTCGATCGACGCCTCGATCCCGTCCTGCAGGGTCATGATCTGATCGGGCGTCGCCTCGCGGTCGAGGTCGACGATGATGCGGGTCTCGGTCATGTGAGTGTCCGTCGGGAGCCGAAGGTCGGGAAGTCGGCCTCGCCGAAGCGCAGGCCGGCGGAGAACTGGATGGGCGCGGTGAGCTGGGTGTTGATCCAGACGAAGTCGCGCTCGGCCTTGGCGATGCGCACGGCCGCGACCGCGTCCCAGAACGGCTTCATGTCGGCGCGGCGCCAGAAGAAGCCCCGTCCCCAGGGTTTGCCCCAGCCGAACTGGCGCGCCGGCGGCTGGATGGTGATGTCGACGCGAACCTCGGCCGTGTAGGGCAGCCGACCCCAACGGCTCCAACCCCAGAAGCTGTAGGGCTGGCGCGAGGGCACGGGCCGGGACGGGTCGAAGAGCACGACCTCGTCGAACACGTGGCTCTCGGCGTCCGACGGCTTCCAGGCCGCCCCGTAGCCCCAGGCTGAGCGGCCCCAGAACGCCTTGCCGGCCGGCGCGGCCACGGCCTCACTGGTCCGGATCGGACGCACGCTCGCCGGCACGAGGCCCCGCGGCACGGCGAAGCCGGGCGCATCGGCGTCGGGCGTGATGGCGAGCACGTGGTCGGCGGCGTCGGACGGCATCCACGCCGCGCGGCCCCAGGCCGAGCGGCCCCAGAACATCTTGGCGGGCGACGCCGGCGCCGAGAGCTCGACCTGCACGCTCGGATCGAGCGGCCCATCGATGCCGCGCAAGGTGACAGGGGTGATGGTCGCGCCGTCGACGTAGACGGCGCGGCCGGCATAGCGGGCGACGGCATCGGAGGGCTGCCAAGCCGTACCGAAGCCCCAGGCCGATCGCCCCCAGAACATCTTGCCCGGCGCGGCCGCCTCGGGCTCGGCGAAAGGATAGATCCGGACGCGCGGCATCTCCGCCATGGTGGCGTCGCGCTGCGCCTGGCTCTGGCCGCCACTCCACCAAAAGCGCTGTTTCGGCAGATGCGCGGCGACAAGCTCGGCATCGACAAGCTCAAGATACCCCTTGATGCCCTTCAGCTTCGTCTTGTTGCGCTTGAGACGCCACAGGCCGGCATAGATCTCGCGTTGCTTCGCCTCGGGCCAGGTATCGTCCCACAGCTCCAAGCCGAGGCCGGCGCACTGATACTTGATCAGGTCGACCGGGCAGGTCGCCGGGTTCCAGACATCCTTGACCAGGTGCGCCGGTAACGGCCGGCGTGCGGCGTTGACCAGGCTGTGCGCCAGCATCCAGTCGGGCGAGGCCGAGGGCAGCAGCGAGGGCGCATGCGGGGCCGGCGTGTAAATCTGGACGGCGCCGCTCATGGTGACGCACCCAGAACGGACATCTTCACATCGACCGACCGGCACCACGGCACGCCGAAGCCGTCGCAGACGACGTCGGCCGCCGGCGACACGAGGTCGAACTTGATCATGGAGGCGACGCGGCCAGCGGCGATGAGAGCGTCGGTCGGCACGGTGTCGCCAACGAGCTGCGCGGCGAGGCCGAACGAGGTCAGCGCCATGGCGCTCTGCCCCTCGACAAGCGCGTAGGCGGGTCCCTGCGGAACGGTGCCGCGCACGACGATGTCGTAGGGCACGGGCGTGGCCGACGTCACCATGAGGATATCGGTGAGCTGCGAGCCGGTGCTCTCGTCGTCCGACCAGTCGTCGTTCAGCGCCGACGCCACCGCCCGCACGGCGTCGTCGGACACGCCGCCGTCGTTGCGCGTGCCGCCCTGGCCGATGAGGCGGCCTTGCAGGACAACGTGGACGACGCCGCTGCCCTCCGGACCGCGCACGAGCGACACGCGCTTGACTTCCGCGCTGGCGCGCAACGCGACCGAGGCATAGCCGCCACCCGTGAGGCCCGGCGCCGAGGCGTCGAGTGCCACCTGCGCGCGCAGCATGAAGCCATCGTCGTCCTCCATCACGGCGGGCGACGTGACGTTGCCGGACGCGTCGACCACGGCCGGCACCAGCACCAGGCGCCGAACGCCGAGCAAGGCGTAGAGAACGTCCTGATCGGGGCCGCGGGCGTAGAGGATCATCACCGCCCTGGCGGCGTCGTTGATGGCCTGGAGATCCGCGAGTTCGCGGAAGCCGTCCTCTTCCTGGAGGATGACGCTCGGCTCGGACTTCAGCATCAGGGTCGAGACGTCGAGCCCAGCCTGGGTGTAGCGGGCGCCGAGGTCGACCAGACGCTCGGACAGGATCGTGCCGAAGCTCAGTCCCTTGATGACGGCCGGGGGCGGCAGCAGGCTCAGGTCGAGCGCGTTATCGGGAAAGCGATCCGTCAATGCAGCCTCCCCGAGGAGGCCAAAGCCAGTCCTTCGTAGGAGGCGAGATCGGAGACAGTGCCGAAGCGCTCGACGAACGTGTAGTTCCCGTAGCGGCCCTCGGGATAGTAGAGCCCGGCATGACGGATGCCGAGGCCGCCCTTGCGCGTCAGCGAGACGAGCTGGAAGTCGACCATCCGGTATTCCGGCTCCCAGTCGATGATGCTCTGCGCCATGTCGTCGTAGAGCGCGAGCGCCAGAGCCGGATTGACGTCCTCAGAGAGATGCGAGCGCAAGTCTGAGCCGAAGCCGAGCAGCATGATCCGCTCGCCGACCCGAGTGGTCCAGATCAGGGCGACCGACTGCGCCAGGTGGATCTGGCCGCGGATGAGGCGGCCGGTCCTGGCGTCGAGGCCGGAGCGGTAGCGGATCGCCTGCATCCGGAGCCCCGTCAGCTCAGCGCGTTCGGCGTGGGAGCGTCGGCAGGCCTCGCGGCCTTGAGGGCGGCGGCCCTCGCATCGGCCGCGACCTTGTCGGCTGCAGCTCTGTCGGCCACGGCCTTGGCATCCGCGGCGGCCTTGTCGGCGGCAGCCTTGGCATCGGCCGCTTCCTTGTCGGCGGCGGCCTTGGCTTCGGCAGCCCGCGCCACAGCGCCGAACGGGTCGTCGACTTTGGCTTCGTCGTCGACCAGGTCACCCGACAGCAGAAGAGCGCGCGCCTGGTGCTCGGTCATCTCGACCTCGTCGCCTTTCTCGACGCGACGCCTGTTCAGGCGCGGGCCGGCGAGGGCGCTGACGAAGTAGGTCGTGACTGTGTTGGTTTCGGCGGTCTTCGAGACGACGGACATGGGCTGATCTCCTCGCGCCCGTGTCGCGGGGGCGGTGTCAGCCGGTTTTCGCCTGGACGCTCTCCGACTGCCCCGTGACGGTCTTCACGGGGTCTGTCTGGCCCTTGTCGGCTTCCTTGCCGAGTTTCACCGTGCCGCCGTCCGGCACACGCACCAGGATCGTCTTCTCGGCGACGTCGACGTAGCTATCCGTCCCGAAGCTGAGGCGGAGGCTGTCCTTCCCGAAGGTGATCTGCGCCTTGCCGCCGAACTGGATGACGCTCTCGTCCTTCGATTGGCTCGGAGGCGGATTATCCTGGTCGTAGGTTCCCCAGTGAGCGAGCGAGCCGCTGCCTACGGTTCCGGAGGGCGAGTGCAGGGTCATCTGCTCATTGTCGGCCGGGACCGCGTGCATCTTGAGCGCGCCTGCGCCGGTCGCCTGCCACCGCACCGGCGGCGACAGCACGTCCTGCCCGTCCGAGCTTTGCCCGATCACCAGCCTCACGGTGCGCTTGTCCATGTCCTGCGAGCCCGGCTTCACCTTGCCGGCGATGTCGACCAGGCCGTGACGGCGGTCTGCCTGCTGGATCTTGCGATGCAGCGCGCGAAGGTGATTGGCGACCAGGTCCTTCACGGGCCGCCTCTCCGGATCTGCGCGAGGAGTTCGGGCGGATAGTCGTTCTCGCTGCCCTCCGGCAGGTCGAAGACGAGCATGTCGTCGTCGGCGCCGGCGGCCGGCAGGCCCGAAACGTCCGTCGCCGGCGTCGCCCCGCCGAAGAAGCGCGCGCCTTCCTGGATCAAGCCCTGGCTCCAGGTGACGGCGTAGAGCGCCGTCGCCTGCTCGGCCGGCTTGAGGGTGAAGACCGGCGCAAAGGCCGGCGGCGGGTCCATGGCCGGCACCTCGACGCCGCCGATCCCCCAGCTGCCGGCTTCGGGATCGCGCAGGATGCGGAGCAGCTGCAGGCCGATCGCATGCGCCACATCCTCGCGCTTCACAGCGCGAGGCGGCGTCACGGTTTGAAGCACCCAATCGTCGACCACGATGTAGGCGACCCAATCGATCGCCATCGTGAAGGTGCCGCCGGGATCGGCGAGTTCGCGAACCCGGGTGTAGCCGACCAGGATCCCGGGCGTCGCCACGTTGTCCTGTCCGACCACGTCGTTGATGTCGAGCTTGCCCGGGTGGCCATCGACTGTCACGCCGGGCAGCAGCGCGCCGAGCTGGGTCACGATCGCATCGCGGGTGAATGTGATGCGCGTGCCGTCGACGAGGTCCGAGAGGGCGGCCGGCGCGATCACGGCGCGCCCAGCCGGCCGAAGTGATCCGTGACGAGGTCGAGCAGCTCCGCGCGGTTCTCGTCGCTGAGGCCGACGAAGGGCCGGGCCGGGATCGTGACGCGCTTGGCGTGCACCGTCTTGCCGCCGACCTTGAACTGGAGGACGGCCGCGCTCTTCGGCGTGATCACCGCGCCATCCTGGTGGATGTGGGCATACTGCCAGGACGCGCCCCACTCGGCAGTGTCGGTGTCCGAACTCGACGCTACGGAGGCGAGGAGGTGCTGACCGGTCCGCTGTAGGATCGAGGTGCCTTCGAGGTTCGCCGGCCACGGCGTCCCGTCGGGCCCCCTCTTCTCACTGGTGATGCGCCGACGCGTCTGGCTCTCACCAAGCCTCGAGATCTCTTCCATCAGGGTGCGGCCGTCGAAGGTGACCAGCTCGCCAACGGCCTTCAAGGCGCCTTCAAGGGCCTTCTGATCATAGGTGAAGCCGACCCCGACCGTCATCAGAGCCCCCGTGTGCGGGTACGGGTGAAGAGGCGCTCGTCGGCCTCGATCAGCACGCTGGTGTTGCCGATCGCCGCCTCGCCCGGGGTCGGGATGACGGGCTGGGCATTGGGATCGGGATCGAAGGTCAAGGCCGCCCCGCCTTTGACGAGGGCGCGAAGAGCCGTCATGGCGCCGTCGTAGCCGGTCTGCAGTCGCTCGCTCGAGCGCGCGAAGGACAGCGCGACCTTGTAGAGCGCCATGGCGATGGCATAGGTGCGCAGTAGGACGAGGCTGGGCTGGTCAAGCCGGGCCAGTTCGTCGCGCCGGTACCGGGCCACCAGGACGCTGTCGATCTCCGACGACACGTCGCCGAGCACGGCGGCGATCCGGACGTCGTCGCGCACGCCGGTCTTCTCGTCGGCCGCCAACACCGTCAGTTCGCGCGGGTAGCGCGTCGCGATATCGTCGAGGGTGGCATAGATGGTCATCGGACAGTCCTCGTGCGCCGGCGGAACGGCAAACCCCCACGCTGAAGCTGCGCCATGCGGATGAGCCTGCCGACGGTGTCGACCTCAGCCGGCGCATCGGCGTCGAAGACGACGTCCAGTTCGCTCTCGACCTCGCGCAGGATGTGAGCGACGTCTTCCTCGTCGAGGCCGAGGTCGCGGCGGAGGTTCGTCTCGAGCCCGAGATGATGCAGCTCGCGGCCGGTCTCCTCGGCGATGACGCGGCGGACCGCTTCCGCGCTGTCGCTCATGTGCGCGCCTCGACGAAGGCGATCACGTCGCGGACCGTGAGGAAGCCTTCGGCCTGGTCGTCCGAGATCTCGATGTCGAACGCGTCCTCGATCTCGAACAGCATCTCGATCCGGTCAAGATCGTCGCCTGGTACGTCCATGAGCGGGGTGTCGTCGTCGGGCGGCTCGGGCAGGCACGCGACCTCTGTGATGATGCGCTTCACGCGCTCGGCAGTGTCGGACATGATCAAGCCCGCGCCGCCAACCGCTCGCGCAGCAGGTAGCCTTCGAAGGCCCAAATCTTCTCGCGCGCGTTCCTGCGAGCAATAGCCCGACCGATATTCTCGTCGAAGTTGGCCGGGCTGGCTGCCGCGCTCTCGCCCGTCACATTGAAGCCGTTGCGCAGTGTGAGGCAGCACACGGTCAGCGTGGTGCCGGGGAACACGTGATAGTCCTCGGCCACGATTTGATTGTCGATCTGCTCGGGCGTGAGGCGAGGCGCCGTCAGGCCCTTGGTGACGATCGCGGCCTCGATCTGCTCTTCGTCTAGCGATGGCATGCTGATCTCCTGAAAAGAAACGGGCGGCGGAGCGCTCCAAATGCCGCCCCGCCGCCCGCCGCCGCTGTTCGCCTCGTGTGTTGATCCAACCCTCCGGGCCGGCACCTCGGCTGGGCTACGACTGGCGGCCCGGCGCTGATGCAGCCACACGCCAGCCTCGCTGCTCTCCCAGTGACCCCTTGCGGGGTATTCAGCTCGCCGGCGTGAAGTCGACGTAGAACTCAGTGCCGGTCTCGAATTTGCCGAGCAAGGCCGGGTTGGTGATCTGGATTTGCAGCATCGCCGAGGGCGAGAACTTGGCGAAAGTGTTGTTCTCGTCGCTTCCGTCCTCCGGATACCTCGACGCGGCGACTGCATGGAAGTGCAGGGTCTCGTTGGCGCCGTATCCGTGCGCGGCGTCACGCTTATCGATGTGATGCAGCCGCAGCTTCGCGCGCATCTCGGTCATTTGTTATGTCCTCTGTTGGAGAAACACGCCGGGAGGGCTGCAGCCCCTCCCGGATGGCCGGACGGAACGCGCTGGCACCATGGCCGCCAGCATCCGGCAAAAGCCCCTTTCTCATCGGTGGGGCGTCGAACGACCTCGGTCGGCTCTTACTCCGCAGCCTGCTTATCAGGCGGGACTGACGCGACGTCCGCCGAGGCCACCCCTTGCGGGGATCTCAATCGTCGTCGTGATCGGGCAGGTCGTGCCAGGTTTCGGCCACGATGACGCCCGCCGCCGTGAGTTCGGTGTGAGCCTTGAAGTCGATCGGCAGCTTCTCGCCGGGCGCGTAGCTCCGGCCGCCGCGCCGGACCTGCGCAGCCGCCGTCGCGGTCTTCACACCCGGTACGAGGCTCGGATCGAGCTTCGGCTCCGCCAGTGGCAGGATCGCGTTGCGCCCTGGCCGCCTCGCCGCCGTGGCGACGCCAACGGCGTCGAACGGGCCCGTGCGGCGGCCCGCGGCGATGTCGTCGAGGTCGCCGTTGAACGGTCCGCGCCGGTCGAACCGGTGCCCCTCATAGGCGCCAGGCCGATCCCCGCTATGATCCACGCCCTCGAGCGGAACGTCGCGCAGCGCGGGGCCGCCCTCGGCTTCGACGACCCGGTTCCCGCCGACGCCCGCGCCAGCGCCACCGAAGGCCAGGGCCTCGGCCGCCGCCGCGGCAGCGCTCGACGTGCCCTTGACGGACACGGCCGCGCCGTCGGTCGCCCGCACCTCGTCGACAACGGGACCGGTCGCGCCGCCTGCGATCTCCTCGACGACGACCGGCCCGGCCGCGCCGGCGCCGCCGGTCGCGTCGGTGGCGCCCCTGGTGTTTACCTTCGTCATGATAACGTCCTCCGCCGAATGATCCGATGTGCCGCCGCCCTCAGGCGGCGACGGGGGTCTGGATGATGAAGCCGACGTCGGGCGCTACACAGCGCTCCTCGCTCTTCTCGCCGATGCGCACCACCTGACCGCCTTCGAGGCCGACGTTGCGGTCGTCCCAGCTCCCGGCGATGCGGCCACCGAAGGTCGCCCGCCATCCCCAGGTCACGCCGCCCTGGACGGAAGGGAGGCTGGCGTTGAGGTAGGTGCACTGGATCGAGTTTCCCCAGACGCGCTGGAGGTTCACGTCCTGCCCGGGCCTGGCCGCGTTGACGAAGGCTTCGCCGATCACGAGCTTGGTCAGGCCCTCGCCGCGGAACAGGTTGACGAAGTCGTCCGTGGTGATGATGCCCTCGCCGGTCAGGCTGCCCTTGCAGGCCTTCACCAGCGACTTGTTGCGGCTGAGTTTCGTCCACACCGCGCGCCCCATCGACATGGTGTTGGGGCGGTAGATGCGCGTCGATCCGAACATCTCTTGGAAGATGTCGATCGGCTTGGACGTGTCTTGGTCGAACTGATCGGGGCCGGACAACGCCAGCCGGCTCACCGGCGAATAGTTGTTCGGATCCTGGACGATCCGCGCCGACCTGATCTCGCGATCCAGCACCGTGATCTCGGTCAGGCCCATGGTGGACCGCGCAACCGGATCGTAGACCGACACGCCGGCCGCTCGCATGGCAGCCGCCTGATTGATGTCGGAGATCGGCACGCCGTCCTCCAACCCGTAATCGTTGGTCGAACCCGTGTCCTCGATCCCGGAGAACTCGACACGCTGCACGCGACCACGGCGGCCGACGCGGGTATCCGGAACCGTGAAGGTTTCGCCGAGCGGGTAGCGTGTGAACTTGTAGCTCTCGGCCGGGACCGGGATGGACGGCAGAACGTCCTCGGCGATCATCGCCCGGTTCTGATACCCGATCGCGATAGCGGTCAGCGCCGGGGAGATGACGAAGGGGCGAGGATTGGCCACGGATGCTGTCTCCTAAAGGGGAATGCTGGGGCGACCGGCGATCAGCCGTCGATCGCGTCGAGGACGATGAGGATCGGGAAGATGTCGCCCTGGACGGCATCGCTCTGGGCGTAGCCGGCCGTGAACACCGTGACGCCGGCCTGCTTCACGGCTTTGACGGCATGGCCGTTCGCATCCGTGGTGAGGCGGTCGCCGTAGGCGATGTTGCCCCCTGCGACGATGTCCGCGATTTGCGTCATCTGCACGTCCACGAACTGGCTGGGCGCGACCGCCAGCCTGTCGCTGACGCCCATGATGGGCTTCGTCGGGTCCGACGCTGGCGCGGCGTGCATCGTCAGGGCGCCGTAGGCGACGAGCTGACACCCGGTGAAGGCCGCGTCGGCGACGCGGCTCTTGTAAAAACCTTCCTGCATCGCAGTCTCAGCCTTTCTTGTGGTGGAGGCTCATCACCGCGTCGGCGATGTTGTTGTAGGTGCCAGCCTCGAC
>JAYVMK010000094.1:0-13260 GCA_043758995.1 Lichenibacterium sp.
TTTCAGGCGAATGTTGGTGTCGTACGAGAGCAGCACGCCCGCCTCGCGGGCCATCGCCAGCGCGTCGAACACGGCGTCGGCGGCGCGCGTGGAGATCGCTTGGCTGATACCCGAGACGTGCAGGATCTTGGCGGACCGGATCGCCTCCCCGGGCAGGTCCTCCGACCCGTAGAGGCTCGCGGCCGATCCCGTGCGCCGGTAGGAAAAGTCGTGCCCGGCTTCGCTGTGGCTGACGAAATAGATACCGGTCGGCGCCGCGGCATCGCGCTTGACGGTCGACGCGTCCACGCCTTCGCGTGCCCAAAGGTCGAGCAGCGTGCGGCCGAATTCGTCGTCACCGATGGCGGTCGCCATCCCGGTCGAAGCCCCCGAGCGCGCCGCCGCCACCATGGCGTTGGAGACGTCGCCGCCGCAGCTCACCGAATAGTGTTGCTCGCCCTTGTGGCGATTCAACTCCACCATGGGTTCGCCGAGCGCAATGATGTCAGGCATGTCGTGGTCCTCGTCCTCTGCCGCTTTTCACGCCTTGTGCTGCCGATCTCTTCGCCTTGACAAGGCCTCCGAGGGGAGAAGAGACTTGACCATCTGGTCAAGTTGTATCCGGACCAGCGCCGGGGAGGGCGGAGATGGCGTCGATCACCACCGATGGTGTGACGGGCGGGCGGCTCGGTGCGGAGGATTACATCCGCAACTTCGCCGACCTCACGCCGCCGCTGACGCGGCACGAGGCTTTCGTCGAATCGGAGCGCTGCTACTTCTGCTACGACGCGCCCTGCGTTCAGAGCTGCCCGACCGGCATCGACATCCCTCTCTTCGTCCGGCAGATCGCCAAGGACAATGCCATCGGGGCCGCCGAGACGATCCTGCAGGCCAATATCATGGGCGGCATGTGCGCCCGGGTCTGCCCCACCGAGCAGCTCTGCGAAGAAGCCTGCGTGCGCGAGGAAGCCGAAGGCAAGCCGGTCAGGATCGGCGCGCTGCAACGCCACGCGACGGACGCCATCATGGCGGCCACCGCCTCCACGGGCCGCCATCCCTTCACGCGCGCGCCGGAGAGCGGGTTCAGCGTCGCGGTCGTGGGGGCCGGGCCGGCGGGCCTCTCGGCGGCGCATCGCCTGGCGCTGCTCGGCCATGCCGTCACGTTGTATGATGCCCGGCCCAGGCTCGGCGGGCTCAACGAATATGGGATCGCCGCCTACAAGACGCCGGCCGATTTCGCCCAGGCGGAGGTGGACTTCATTCTCGGCATCGGCGGCATCACGGTGGCGCCCGACCAGCGGCTCGGCATCGACGTCGATCTCGAGACGCTGCGCAGCCGCCATGACGCCGTCTTCCTCGGTCTCGGTCTCGGCGGCGTCAACGCGCTGGCCGGCATGGACGACCAGAGAAACGTCATCGACGCGCTGGGCTTCATCGAGATCTTAAGGCAGGCGCCTGACAAAGCCGCCGTGCCGGTCGGCCGCCGCGTCGTGGTCATCGGCGGCGGCATGACGGCGGTCGATGCTGCCGTCCAGGCTCGCCGCCTCGGCTCCGAACAGGTGACGATCGCCTATCGCCGCGGGCCCGACGACATGAAGGCCAGCCTCTGGGAACAGGAGCTGGCGCAAACCAGCGGCGTGGTGATCCGCCACTGGATGGTGCCGGCCGGGTTCGAGGCGCGCGACGGCAGCGTTGCGGCGGTACGGTTCGCCCACCGGCCGCCCGGCGCCGCGACGATGTCCGAAGACGTATCGCTGCCGGCCGATCTGGTGCTCTGCGCCATCGGCCAGACTTTCCTGGGCCAGTCGATCGAAGGCCAAGGTGCTTCCCTGGCGCTGGAGGGAGGCCGGATCCGCGTCGATGCGGATCGTCGCACGACGCTGCCCGACGTCTGGGCCGGCGGCGACTGCGTGGCGGGAGGACCCGACCTTACCGTCAGTGCCGTCGAGGACGGCAAGCGGGCGGCGATCGCCATCGACGCCCATCTCCGGAGCCTGGCTCCGGTCTCGATCCTGGCAGGAGCCGCCTGATGGCCGACCTTCGCAGCGACTTCCTCGGCATCCGCTCGCCGAACCCGTTCTGGCTCGCCTCGGCGCCCCCGACGGACCGCAAGACCAACGTCCTCCGGGCCTTTGCGGCGGGCTGGGGCGGCGTAGTGTGGAAGACGCTGGGCGAAGACGGGCCGCCCGTCGTCAATGTCTCGGGGCCCCGCTATGGCGCCATCCATGGGCCTGACCGCCGCCTGATGGGCTTCAACAATATCGAGCTCATCACCGACCGGCCGCTGGAGATCAATCTCCAGGAGATGGCCGAGGTGAAGAAGCTCTATCCGGACCGGGCGCTCGTGGCGTCCGTCATGGTGCCCTGCGACGAGGAGAGCTGGAAGCGCATCCTGCCCCGCGTCGAGGCGACGGGCTGCGACGGCGTGGAACTCAACTTCGGCTGCCCGCACGGCATGAGCGAGCGCGGCATGGGCTCGGCGGTCGGGCAGGTGCCCGAATACATCGAGATGGTGGCGCGCTGGTGCAAGGCCTACACGCGGCTGCCCGTTATCGTGAAGCTCACCCCCAACATCACCGACATCCGCCATCCGGCACGAGCGGCCAAGCGCGGCGGTGCCGATGCGGTGTCGCTGATCAACACGATCAACTCCATCGTCTCGGTGGATCTCGACCGCATGACGCCGTCGCCTCACGTCGACGGCAAGGGGACGCATGGCGGCTACTGCGGACCCGCCGTGAAACCGATCGCCCTGTCGATGACGAGCGAGATCGCCCGTGATCCCGAGACCTATGGCCTGCCCATCTCGGCGATCGGCGGCATTACCACGTGGCGCGATGCCGCCGAGTTCATGGCCCTCGGCGCCGGCACCGTCCAGGTCTGCACCGCCGCCATGACCTATGGGTTCAAGGTCGTCGAAGAGATGATCACCGGCCTCTCGACCTGGATGGATGCCAAGGGCTACCGCTCGATCGAGGACTTCCGAGGGCTGGCGGTGCCCAACGCGACCGACTGGCAGTACCTCAATCTCAACTATGTCGCGAAGGCACGGATCGACCAGGACCTCTGCATCAAATGCGGCCGCTGCCACATCGCCTGCGAGGACACGTCGCACCAGGCCATCACGGCCATGGTCGACGGACGGCGCAAGTTCGTCGTGAAAGACGAAGAGTGCGTCGGCTGCAATCTCTGCGTCGAGATCTGCCCGGTCGAGTCCTGCATCACCCTGGAACAGCGAACGATCGGGACAGACCCCCGCACCGGCCAGCCCTACGACCGCCCCTATGCCAACTGGACCACCCATCCCAACAACCCGGCGGCGCGGATCGCGGCGGAGTAGTCGCCGCCCGGAGGTGTCACGCCCCGTAGGCGCGGTTCATCGTCGGGCTGATGGTGATCTCGTTGAGGCAGACACTCGCGGGCTGGGTCGCGACGAAGAGGATCAAGGATCCGAGGTCGCCGGGCTGCAACATGGCGGCGCGCTCTTCGGCATTCGGCGGCACCGGCCGCTTGTCGAGGATCGGGGTGGCCACTTCGGCCGGTAGGATCGCTGTCGAGCGGATGCCGTTTCGATATTCCTCGATGTTGATGCTCTGGCTCATCGCCACGACGCCGTGTTTGGCTGCCGTATAGGCGGGTCCGCTGACCGGGCTGATGTATTTCCCGGCCCAGGAGGCCGTGTGGATCAGAAGCCCGTCGCGCTGCCGGCGCATCGGCGCCAGGGCCGCCGCCGCGCAATAGAAAGCGGCGGAGAGATTGCCGTGCAGCACCGTGTCGATGCCCTCGGGATCGAGATCGCTCCAGGCCCGGGCGGCGATGTTCAGCCCCGCATTGTTGACCAGGAGATCGAGCCGGCCGAAGCGGCGCTCGACCTCGGCCACGATCTCCCCCGCGGTGCCGGAGCGCGTGAGGTCGCCGGGAAGGCATACGGCCTGTCCGCCGGCTGCAATCACCGCAGTCGCCACGGCCTCGAGTGGTTCCTTGCGACGCCCCGTCAAAACCAGGCTGGCACCGGCGCCGCCGAGCGCCAGGGCGGCCGCCTCGCCGATGCCGCTGCCGGCGCCCGTCACCCAGGCGACTCGTCCTGCTAGACCCGTCATGCCCGATCGTCTCCGTTGCGTCGTCCGGCTACTGGGCCGGAAGAACATCCACCTTGATGCTGTCCGTGGCCGAGCCGCTGATCTGCAGTGTCGCCTGGCCGACCGCAAGCGGGAAGCGCACGCTCTTGCGAACGTTGGGACAATCCGACTGGTCGGAGAAGGCCGAGGAGCGCACCTTTTTCCCGCCCTGGATGACATCGATCCAAGCCTGGTCCGACAGGGTGATCTGGTAAGTTCCCGCCACGGCGATCGGAGGCGACTTCAGCACGGCCCCGAAGGTCCCGTCTTTGGGCTTGTGTCCTGGCGGCTGCTCGAAGGCCGCGGACGAGACCGGCTGCAACTTGACGATGGCCGGATCCATGATGCCGGGGAGGGGCTTGCCGGGGTCGACCGACTGCAGGCCCGGCGTTCCGAAGGCCGATCGCTCGCGATCGATCGACCATTTGAACTTGGCGCAGCCGCTGGCATCCTGAGCCATAACGGTCGAAGTCGAAACCAGGACCGCCATGACGGCCAGGGCCGCGAGTGCCGCGGCCTGGAGAGACAATCCGAGCGCACGCATCGGTCGACCGGCGCCGATCTCGCTCGGAATATGCGACGTCGTCTGGTCCTTTGCGACCTCGATGATTGGCCCTCTCAACTGGCTGCGCGCACTCAACCGCATGATGCACTCCTCTCGACCACGACGGACGATCTCTATGTCGGATCGCTGGACCTGTCACCGGTCGGGGTGACCACGACACCGCGAAGCAGCGTCTCGACCACCTGCCGCTTGGCAGCCGCGAAAGCCGCGTCGTCCAACCCTTCGCCACCGTTCAACGCCGCGATCTGGTGAGCGAAATCGGCATAGTGCTGGGTCGTCGCCCAGATCATGAAGAACAGGATTTTCGGATCGAGCGGGCGGATCTGCCCGTCGGCGATCCAGCGCTCGACGGCGGCCCCGCGCTGCCGCACCCAACCCGTGAGCGTCGTGTCGAGGAAGTCCTGGATCACCGGAGCGCCGCGCATCACCTCGCGGGCGAAAATGCGCGAGCCGAGCGGTCGCTCCCGCGCGAGATCCATCTTGCCCTCGATGTAGCGCTTGAGCGCAGCCTCCGCCGAAGCACTCTCGTCGAAGCTCCGGGCCGCATCGAGCCAGGCTGCCAGCACGCCTTCGACGACGCGACGGTACAGCGCCTCCTTGGTGGCTACGTAATAGTGCAGGTTGGCCTTGGGGAGCCCGGCGCGGGCCGCGATGGCGCTGGTCGTCGAGCCCTCGAAACCTTTTTCGGCGAACTCGGCCTCCGCGGCTTTCAGGATCGAATCTTCCAGGTCGGCCCGACCCGCCGGCTGGCGATCAACCCTCGATTTCCGCAGCGACATGGCAGGTTTGACCGATCGGAAAAACTGACGCTAACTTGAGGCGAAGCGCCGCATTTGCGACGGCGCGCCACGTCGCGAGACCCTTCATGGCAGATCTGTCCAACATCCGCATCGACGGCGCGCGTCTGTGGGACAGCCTGATGGAAATGGCACGGATCGGCGCGACCCCGAAGGGCGGCTGCAAGCGCCTCACCCTCACCGATCTCGACAAACAGGGACGTGACCTCTTCGGCCAATGGTGTGCCGATGCAGGCCTGACCATGACGGTCGACACGATGGGCAACATGTTTGCCCGGCGCGCCGGCATCGAGGATCATCTGCCGCCCGTCATGATGGGCAGCCACCTCGATACGCAGCCCACCGGCGGCAAATATGACGGCGTGCTCGGCGTGCTGGCGGGTCTCGAAGTGCTGCGCTCGCTGAACGACCTCGGCGTCCGGACCAAACATCCGATCGAGGTCGCCAATTGGACCAACGAAGAGGGTTCTCGCTTCGCTCCCGCCATGGTGGCGTCGGGCGTCTTTGCCGGCGCCTACACGCTGGACGAGGCCTATGCGATCGAGGACCGCGACGGACTCAGGCTCGGCGACGAACTCGCGCGGATCGGCTTCAAGGGCGAGGTGCCCTGCGGAGGACGCGATATCCGCGCCATGTTCGAACTCCACATCGAACAGGGCCCGATTCTCGAAGACGAAGGCCTCGATATCGGCGTCGTCTCGCACGGGCAGGGGCAACGCTGGTTCGAAGTGACGATCAAGGGCTTCGAGAGCCATGCCGGTTCCACCCCGATGCGGCATCGGCGCGATGCGCTGGTGGGCGCCGCGCGGGTCGTCGAACTGGTCAATCGGATCGGCCTCGCCCATCCGCCGCTGGCCGTCGCCACGACCGGAATGCTGACCCCCTATCCGGGCTCCCGAAACGTGATCCCGGGCGAGGTCTTCCTGACGTGCGAATTCCGTCATCCCGAGGAGGCGATGCTGGTCGCCATGGACCGGGAGTTGCGGGACGGCATCGCCGAGATCTGCGCCGGTGCCGGGCTCGCGGCCGACATCAAACAGGTGTTCAACTATCCGCCGGTGCCCTTCGACGCGGATTGCGTCGCCGCCGTGCGCCGCGCCGCCGTAAAGGGCGGCTTCAGTCATCGCGACATCGTCTCGGGTGCGGGGCACGACGCTTGCTACATCGCCCGCGTGGCGCCGACCGCCATGATCTTCACGCCCTGCGTGGGCGGCGTGAGCCACAACGAATCCGAGGAGATCTCGCCCGCCTGGGCCAGCGCCGGCACCCAGGTCCTGCTCGACGCCGTCCTGGAGACGGCGGAAGTGGTGGGGTGAGCGCGACTCTCCCGCTTAGAGAGGGAGCGCTGGCTCAAGGCTGCGACGGATCGGAGCGGCGGATAACGCCGCCCTCGCGCTCGGTAGGTTGGCGAATGTCGTCTGGTGTCGCGTAGCTGACAGAGGGAGGACGGATACGATGTCGACGGTCGTCAAGGGTGGAACAGTGGTGACGGCGGCGCGGAGCTATCCCGCCGACCTGTTGATCGAGGACGGGCGCATCGCCTCCGTCGGGCCGGATCTCCGCGGCGACAAGACAATCGACGCCGCGGGCTGCCTCGTCATGCCGGGCGGTATCGATCCGCATACCCATCTCGAAATGCCCTTCATGGGCACGACGACGGCAGACGATTACGGCTCCGGAACCCGCGCGGCGCTCTCGGGCGGCACCACGATGGTGGTGGATTTCTGCATTCCGTCTCACGGCCAAAAGCTGATGGATGCCTGGGCCGACTGGGACCGGCGATCCGCGACCGCCGCCACCGACTATGCCTACCACATGTGCATCGTGTCCTGGTCGGACGCCATCCGCACCGAGATGGCGGAAGTCGTGGCGAAAGGCGTGACGACCTTCAAACACTTCATGGCCTACAAAGGGGCCCTGATGGTGAACGACGAGGAGATGTTCGCCTCGTTCAAACGTTGCGCCGAACTCGGCGCCATGCCGCTCGTGCATGCCGAGAACGGCGACGTGGTGGCGGCGCTACAGGCCGAACTCATGGCCTCCGGCATCACCGGACCCGAGGGCCACGCCTATTCGCGCCCGCCGCGGGTGGAGGGCGAGGCCGCCAACCGCGCCATCATGCTGGCCGACCAGGCCGGCGTGCCACTCTACATAGTCCACACTTCGTCGATCGAGGCGCATGAGGCGATCCGACGGGCGCGGGTTAACGGCCAGCGCGTCTACGGCGAGCCGCTGATCCAGCATCTCGTGCTCGACGAGACGGAATATCTCCACCCCGATTGGGACCATGCCGCGCGGCGCGTGATGTCGCCGCCCTTCCGGGACAAGCTGAACCAGGACGATCTGTGGAACGGGCTTCGCGCCGGCTCGCTCCAGGTGGTGGCGACCGATCACTGCGCCTTCACCACCGAGCAGAAGCGGTTCGGCCGCTCCGACTTCACCAAGATCCCCAACGGCACCGGCGGCCTCGAGGATCGCATGCCGGTCCTCTGGACCCGCGGCGTGGGCGAGGGACGGTTGACGCCCGAGGAATTCGTCGCCGTCACGTCGACCAATATCGCGCGGATCCTCAACCTCTATCCCCAGAAGGGCTCGCTGGAGGTCGGCGCCGATGCCGACATCGTCGTCTGGGACCCCAAGGCGAAGAAGACCATCTCTGCCGCCGCGCAGGTCTCGGCGATCGACTACAACGTCTTCGAGGGCCTGTCCTGCGTGGGCCTGCCCCGCACCGTCCTGTCGCGCGGCGATGTCGCCTACCAGGACGGCAGAGTCCTGGCCGAGCCGGGCAGGGGCCGTTTCGTGCCGCGCAAAGCCTTCACACCGGAAGCCAAGGCGGTGCGTCGCTGGCGCGACACCAACCCGTTGAAGGTGGTCTCGCGCTGATGAATGCGTCCGTCGCCCCGCCTGTCCTCGGGTCGACCATGACGTCGTCCACCGCGGCTTCCACGCCCCCGGCCGTCGAGGCCCGCGATCTGTCTCTCGTCTTCGAAACGGACAGCGGCCCGGTGCAGGCCCTGTCACAGATCGACCTCATCATTCGGCCAAGCGAATTCGTGTCGCTGATCGGCCCGTCGGGTTGCGGCAAGACCACGCTTCTCCGGGTCATCGGCGATCTCGAAGCCGCGACAGCGGGCAGCATCACGGTCAAGGGGATGAGCCCGCGCGAGGCGCGGCTGAAGCGATCCTACGGTTACGTCTTTCAGGCGCCCGCCCTCTATCCCTGGCGGAGCGTCGCGCGCAACGTCGCGCTGCCGCTGGAGATCATGGGCTATCCCAAGGCGGAGCGGCGGCAACGGGTCGAGGCCGGTCTCGACCTCGTCAATCTCACCGGCTTCGGCGACAAGTTCCCATGGCAGCTCTCGGGCGGCATGCAGCAGCGCGCCTCCATCGCCCGCGCCCTGTCCTTCGATCCCGACCTGCTGCTGATGGACGAGCCTTTCGGCGCTCTCGACGAAATCGTCCGCGACAAGCTGAACGAGCAACTGCTGCGTCTCTGGGACCGCACCGGCAAGACGGTCGTCTTCGTGACCCATTCGATCCCGGAGGCGGTGTTCCTGTCGACCCGCATCGTGGTCATGTCGCCCCGGCCGGGCCGCGTCCACGACATCGTCACCTGCGACTTCCCGCGAGACCGTACCCTCGACATTCGCGAAACGCCGGAGTTCCTCCGCGTCGCGCATCGCGTCCGCGAGGGCCTGCGTGCCGGGCACGCCTATGTCGACTGAGGCGGTCGGCGTGGCCCGGGCGCGCCGAGCCGCGCGGCCTTCATCTCTCC
Source organism: Lichenibacterium sp. (assembly GCA_043758995.1). Lineage (GTDB taxonomy): Bacteria > Pseudomonadota > Alphaproteobacteria > Rhizobiales > Beijerinckiaceae > Lichenihabitans. Next base: position 9,235 of record JAYVMK010000094.1, read on the forward strand.
GCGTTGCTCTGCGCGACCTTGCCGGGCGCGCCGTCCCCGTCCTCACCGTCGTCCTGGTGATCCTCGCCGCGTGGTATGCGGCCGCCGTCGGCATGAACGCCGACCTCCAGCGGCAGGCTTTCGACAATGCCGGCGTCACCGATGCGGGCTTTCGCGACTTCGCGGCCGGCACCTGGGCGCAAAGCCACCCGCGCCTGCCGGCCCCCCATCAGATCGCCGCCGAGATCGGACGTTCGATCTTCGAGGTAGCGCCGACGTCGAAGCGCAGCCTCGTCTACCATGCCGGGGTGACGCTCGAGGCCACCGCGCTCGGCTTCCTGCTCGGCGGTGTCGTCGGCCTGCTGCTGAGCCTGATGGAGGTCCACGTCCCGAGCCTCGACCGGGGCTTGATGCCCTGGATCGTCGCCAGCCAGACGGTGCCGATCGTGGCGCTGGCGCCGATGATCGTCGTGATCCTGGCCCAGGTCTCGGTGACGGGCCTGCTGCCGAAGGCCATCATCGCCGCCTATCTGTCGTTCTTCCCGGTTACGGTAGGCATGGTGAAGGGCCTGCGCTCGCCCGAGCCGCTGCATCTCGATCTCATGCGGACCTACTCGGCCTCTCGCCCGCAGGTGCTTCGCCTGCTGCGACTGCCGGCGAGCCTGCCCTTCCTCTTCGCGAGCCTCAAGGTCGGTGTCGCGGCGAGCCTCGTCGGCACGGTCGTGGCCGAGGTCACCAAATCCGAAGACGGCGGCCTCGGCGCTCGGCTCCTCGCCGGCTCCTATTACGGCCAGACCGTTCAGATCTGGGCGGCCCTGGTGGTGGCTGCGGTCTGCGGCGCCGCGCTGGTCGGTCTGGTCTCGGCCATCGAAGCCGTCGTGCTGCGCCGCATGGGGGCAGGGCGATGACCACCCTGCAATGGATCGACTGCGGCGCGCTCTGGCTCGCCGCCTGGGCGATCGTGGAGTTGATCGTCTGGCGCGGTCCGCGCCGTGGCTGGGCCGGGCGCGCCGCCGCCCTGGCGGTGCCGGTCATCTTCGGCGCGACGCTGCTGTTCTGGTGGGAGGCGATCGTGCGGGGCCTTGACGTCCCGGCCGTGATCCTGCCGCCTCCGAGCGCCATCGCGCACCGTATTGCGGCCTCTCCCGGGATCCTGGCCGCCGACTTCGTCCAGACCATGAAGGGGCTCGCGGCCGGCTACGTGCTCGGCTGCGGCGGCGGCTTCCTGGTGGCGCTCGCGATCGATCGGCTGCCGTTCCTGCAGCGCGGGTTGCTGCCGCTCGGCACTCTGGTCTCGGCGCTGCCGGTGGTCGGCGTCGCGCCCATCATGGTGATGTGGTTCGGCTTCGACTGGCCGTCCAAGGCGGCCGTGGTCGCCGCCATGACGTTCTTCCCGATGCTGGTCAACGTCAATGCCGGCCTGGGCGCCACCACGGCCCTCGACCGCGACCTGATGAGCACCTACGCGGCACCCTACGGCGTGACGTTGCGCAAGCTTCGGCTTCCGGCGGCGCTGCCCTTCATCTTCAACGGGCTGAAGATCTGCACCACCCTGGCGCTGATCGGCGCCATCGTGGCCGAGTTCTTCGGCACGCCCATCGTCGGGATGGGTTTTCGCATCAATGCGGAAGTCGGCCGCATGAATATCGACACCGTCTGGGCCACGATCGCCGTGGCGGCGGTGTCGGGATCGCTGCTCTACGGGCTCGTCGCCCTGACGGAGCGGCGCGCGACCTTCTGGCACCCGTCCTTCCGCGGGCGCCAAGACTGACGGGGGAACCAGGCATGAGAAGCATGATCTTAGGACTAGCGGCGCTCGGTGCCGCGTCCTTAGCGACCGGTACGGCGGCGTGGGCCGCCGATCCGGTGACGCTGCAGCTGAAATGGGTCGCCGATGCCCAGTTCGCCGGCTATTACGTGGCCAAAGACAAGGGCTTCTACAAAGACGCGGGCCTCGACGTCACGATCAAGCCCGGCGGCCCGGACGTCAATCCCGAGCAGGTGCTGGCGGGCGGCGGAGCCGATGTTGTCGTCGACTGGATGCCTTCCGCGCTGGCGACCCGCGAAAAGGGATCGCCGGTCGTCAATATCGCCCAGCCCTTCAAGCGTTCGGGTCTCGAACTCACCTGCCGGGCCGACTCGGGGGTGAAGACCCCATCCGATTTCCCCGGCCACACGCTCGGCGTCTGGTTCGCCGGCAACGAATACCCCTTCCTGGCCTGGATGGCGAAGCTCGGCGTCAAGACCGACGGTCCGCCCGGCGCCACGGTACTGAAGCAGGGCTTCAACGTCGACCCGCTGCTGCAGAAGCAGGCGGCCTGCATCTCGACCATGACCTACAACGAATATTGGCAGATCATCGAAGCCGGCATGAAGCCTGCCCAACTGGTCGTGTTCAACTACACCGACCAGGGTGTCGCGACATTGGAGGACGGCCTCTACGCACTCGAACCGAAGCTCAAGGATGCGGCCTTCACCGAAAAATTGAGCCGCTTCGTCAAGGCCTCGATGAAGGGCTGGAACTATGCGCAGGCGCATCCCGACGAGGCCGTGAAGATCGTTCTCGACAATGACACGTCCGGTGCCCAGACCGAGGAGCACCAGAAACACATGATGGACGACGTCAACAAGCTCACCCAGGGCTCCGACGGCGTGCTCGACCCGTCCGCCTATGCGTCGACCGTCAAAGTGCTGCTGTCGTCGGGTTCGGATCCCGTGATCACCAAGGAGCCAGCGGGCGCCTGGACCCATGCCGTGACCGACAAAGCGGGCTTGAAGACGCCCTGACCGGCCCCGCGACGCCGAACGCCACAGCGGTCGCAATTCGGCGCATTTGTCGGATGCAGAAATATTTCCGTCTGATTCGCCGCAGCAGTTGCAAGGACCAATATAGTTCGGCCATCATAGCTCGCGATCCGGCCATCCTGTCACCCTGATCGACCCCTAGATGCTTCGGGGTCGGTTCGGAACGACGCGAACAGAAGCCGCGACGCCCTTCGAGGGGAAGCGGTCGAGAGGAGGGCCGAATGCTGATAGCGGATATATTGCATTCCTGTACCGACGAGGGCGTGGCGCGTGCCGCCGTGGCCTCGATCGGTGGAGCTTTCGCGGCCGCGGTTCGGGCCGAGGCGGAGAGAGCCGGCCTCAGCGTCGGAGCCTTCACGGCGTACCTCGTCGCGGATTTTGCGCGCAATGCCACGGAGCGCGACTGGCGCGACATCAGCGCCGCCATGTCGGGATCCGACCATCCGGTGCTCACTGGTCTTCAAGCCTTGGCAGAACGCGGACTGCGCCGTCGCGATCGCTCTGCCCGCCTTCGGCCCGATCGGGATGTCCGGCCGGAGCATAGATCCAAAACGCACGTCCCCATGGAGGTTCGCCTCTTCGCCTGACCGGTCGGGAACGAGCAGGCCCGGAGCGTACGGCTTTCGCGTCGGCGTCGGCTGTTCTAGACGCTGTGTCGGAACGGCGAACCCTCGGGCGGGCGACGGCGCGGGATCTTCTCTTTCGATCTGCGCCCGCGATATCGGGTTGCAGCAATCGAGGGACCGGGATGGCTCTGCGCCTCTACAATACGATGACGCGCCGCAAGGAGGAGTTCACGCCCCTCGATGCCGAGCGGGTGCGCCTCTACGTCTGCGGACCGACGGTCTATGACCGCGCCCACATCGGCAATGCCCGGCCCGTCATCGTCTTCGACGTGCTGTTCCGCCTGCTGCGCCACCTCTACGGCGCGGACCATGTCGTCTACGCGCGCAATATCACGGACATCGACGACAAGATCATCGCCCGTGCCGCGGAGCGAGGCGTGACGATCCGCGACTTGACCGAGGGTACGGCCCAAGGGTTCGCCGCGGACGTGGATGCGTTGAACTGCCTGCGGCCCACCATCGAGCCGCGTGCCACGGATCACATCCCCGAGATGATCGAGGTGACCCAGCGGCTCGTCGCCTCCGACCATGCCTACGCGGCGGAGGGCCACGTGCTCTTCGCTGTGGGCTCGATGGCGGACTACGGCAAGCTCTCGCACCGGACCCTCGACGAGAT
>JAYVMK010000095.1:0-2133 GCA_043758995.1 Lichenibacterium sp.
GAGGCAGGTCGCTCGCGTGTGCAAGCTTTCTATGAACGCCTGGACAGCCATCCACTCGTCCTGCTCTGCGAGACCGACAAGTGCTATCGCCCTTCAGGATGCGGCTCGCGCGGCATCGCCCTGCTGGACCAGTCTCTCATCCTTTCGCCGCGCGGTGCCGATACGGTCATTGCGGCCCATGAACTCGCCCCCGTCGAGCTTCACCGGCGAATCGGACTCGCGGAAACATTGCAGCGGACAGTACCGCTGTGGTTCGACGAAGGGCTTGCCGTCGTCCTATCGATCGATTTGCGTTATCTCGCCCCGGGTCCGGACTCGGTGCCGATCGGAACCTGACGGTCGTTGCCGAGTTCGCCGGCAGCTTGGATCGAGACCGCGCAGAGCGTCGATCTCTACGCCAAAGCCGCCTGCAAGGTCGGCCGCTGGCTCGACGCTGACCGGGGCGCCCACGGGGTTCGACGCCTTACCGCTCGGATCGCGACGGGAGAGCATGCCGAGTGTTTGGGAGGAGTGAACGCCGAATTCCAGCGCGGCAAACGTGCGTGTCCCCCCGTTCGCTCCGCATTCGGCAATGGTCAGATGCCTTGTGGGCTTCGGAGAGGGAACGTTGCCATTTGCACCGCTCCTCCCCGATCCCTGATCAAGTGTTCGATGTCGAATGGCTCGAGCAACCCGACGGGTTGTCCGAAACAGCCCATGATTGACGTGCGCGCGGTTATTTTCAGCGCCTAGCTAAGTTTAGGAGCGGCGGCCCATTAACGTCGTCGCCAAGCGTCTCAGCAATCGCGGCAAGCGCCCAGACGTTGACCTCCCTGAAGCTGCAACGCGGCCGCCGACGGCTTTTCGACCCATTAAAGAGGGCATCTTCGGGTCCGCTCTGAATGACGGTGCGACCTGCAGAGCAAAAACATCCTGTGTACCGTCCCAGGCGGCCTCCGAGATCATGACGAGCCGCCGCCCCGACACTGCAGTCGCAAGGCTCGTCACCCAGGCCGGGCTCGACAGAGACAGCCCATACCCCTTCTGTGTCTCGTAGTCGGTATAGCCATAGCCGATCTCATCGTACCCCCGAGTCACGATGGGCCAATCTGGACCGGTCAGATATGCGCCTTCTTGGTTCTGAGTAGCGCGAGCGACTCGGCCGATGGTGGTCGCGACCAGAAGGCCACCAGCAGTGAGCGCGGCCATGGCCCTCTCGACAAGAAGGCGCGACCGCGCCTCGTCGAGATGCGTGAGCACGGACCCCATCCAGATCAAATCGTGAGGGCCTCGAAACTCGCACATGCCGATGTCCGTGCTGGATACCCAGGCTTCGGCCTGGAAGACCTCGCGACAAAAGTCGACGTCCTGCGGACGGAGATCGGTGCATGCCAGAGAGGCATGAGGATAGGCCGCTTTCAGCCATCGGGTGACACGCCCGGCACCCGAACCGAAGTCCAAAATGCTGGTTGGACTTTCGACATCGATCAGCCTCAGGGCGGCTTTGATCACATTGAGGGCGGAGCTTCCTGCCTCAAGGTAGTGAATGTCATCGGTGTCCATACGATCGTCCGGAGCCATCCGGAGATCCACCTTGTCGACATAGCCCTGCATCGACGCTCGCAGGTGCAACTTTGCCTCTGGCATATCGAGCATCGCAGACCTGTAATGCACCATGTCTTGAGACTCGATCTGGAGTGAACGTGCGCTGCGCGACCTGCGTCGCTCATCGGAGTCAGCATTCACTTGGTGCGATCATCGGAGGCCGTTGTCCATCTTACCGCGCGTCGACAGGCCGTCATTTCTCGAGCTTTCGACCTGCATGCCGGCCTGACGCCGCCTCCGGAATCGTCTCCGCAAACGGGCCGATTGCCCCACGTCTGCAACGGACCGTTTCACCTGCCTTTCTATGAAACTTGGCGGCGATCGTAATATCCTAGCGTCCAGGCGCCGGAATGGCGCGAGCACCGAGTCTCGACGGGGTGGAGATCGTCGCTTGTTGGTCCGTGACGGCGCGTCGGCACGCTGACGTGGACTAGATCAACCGTCGCACGTGCCGACGGCCACACGTCGGCCGAGTTTGTCGCGAGTCGTGATCGCAGCGTGTCGATGATCGGTCGCAGCATCATCTGCCTGAGGAGCGATCGTGGGAAT
>JAYVMK010000096.1:0-9981 GCA_043758995.1 Lichenibacterium sp.
ACGCCGAGCCCCACCGACCCGACCGAACCGGCCGTCTCGCAGCCCGCCAGTCCGAGGCCGACCAGCATGACCAGCGGCAGCGCGATCAGGCGCGCCGAAATCGCGCGCGACCTCTGGTCGACAGTGTCCGAACCGCGCAATCTCATCACCTTCGCCATCGCCAGCATGTCACCTGAAGCAGAGCCGATCGCCCTTGCGGCGTCTGTACCTACGAATGAAGGTCCAATGCGGCTCAACTACGAACGCCGACAAAGAAAACCCACACTGTTGCAGAACCGCCGCATGGCCCGGAGCCGCCGACGCCATGGGGTGTCGGCCTCGACCATTTAGCGATGTTAAAGTTGACGTCGGGTGAAGACCGCGGCCGGCCGATGCCCGCATCAGCTTTTGGTGCAGGTGCAGCTCGGGGCCGCGCCGCCGTCTGCGTCGACGCAATCCGCCGTCTCGCCCGGTTGGCAACTTGCCGTGCAGCGCTGATCGCGCAGTGCATTGGTGGCGGTACAGACGAAGCCGGGACCCCCGTCGAGCTTGCGCTGGAACTGCGACCCCGGCAGGTAGCCTGCGCCTCCTTCGTCACTCTGGGCGGGAGGATCGGCGGCATCGGAATTGGGAGTCGCTTGGGCAGGCGCCGGAGTTGCAGGCGCCGCCTTCTTGGCCGCCGTCGCGGGGCAAAGCGCCGTCGCCAAGAGCAGCGCTCCGGCGAGGGCCGCAGTCGCGGGTGTCATGCGTCGCATCACGTGTTCTCCAGATCCGTCGACCGTCAACGAAGGCCGGACAGGGCGGTTGCCACCGGGGCCTGTCCTGAAACCCCGGTGTCATCGGCAGCCGAGCGGTCCGCCACGACATCGCCGAGGATGTCGACGACCCGGCCGAGGCGGGCCAGCGTACCGGCGGGCGGCGCTGGCGGCGGCGAAGGAAGCGGACCTTCGCCTTTCGCGAGCCGATCCAGCGCCTCCGGCACCCAGCGGCTCCAGGCCGCCCATCCATCCTCGGCGAGCCCGTCGCCGGCGTGAGTGTCGTGGTCGAGCGCCAAGAGCGCGCCTCCCAGGCGCCGCAGGCCGGCATCGGCCGCCATCATGGTCTCGAGCTTTCGGCGATGCGTACGGCCCGGCTCCTGCAGGGCCCGCGACAGCGAGGCTTCGAGATTGTTGCTGGCGACGCCCGCAGAACGGCGGGCCGCCTCGACCGCCGTGGCGCCTCCCGTCCCCGATCCCCGGGCGAAGACCGCGGCGGCGAAGACGGCGTGGGTTCGCAGCGCCTCTCGGAGACCCTGGGCGGTGCGGTCGGGCTCCCAGCTCGGCCAGAGCACCATGCAGGCCAACACCGCCACGATGCCTCCGCCGATCGTATAGAGGGTCCGCATCGTGGCGATGAGCCATTCCGCGTGGCCCGGCTCGGCGACATCGAAGAGGATCACCACGAGCGGTGTCAGGCAGGCCACATAGGCGCCGTAGCTGACCTGACGCACCGAGAAACCGATGACGGAGAGCGGCACCATGAGGAGCGAGTCGACCAGCGCGGTTTGCGGGAAGAAGGCCAGCGCGCCGCCGATCAGGGCGCCCAGCACCGTGCCGCCGATCCGCTCCAGCGCCCGCTGCCAGGTGGCGGCGAAATAGGGCTGCATGGTCAGCGCCACCGTGATGGTCAGCCAATGCGAGTAAACGCTCCACCAGGTGAGCGAGATCGCCACGGCGGCGACCGTCAGCACGGAAGCGCGCACCGCATGCCGCAGAATGGCGGAGGACCAAGTGAGATTGGCGCGGAGCGGCGCCATCCAGGCATCGAGGCCGGGCCGCGGCGGTGCCGGATCGCGAGGCTGCTCTCCCGCCTCCTCGGCCCGCAGCCGATAGGCGATGCGCAGCCGGTCGGCCAACACGGCCGCGATGTCGACGAGCGCGGGATGACCCGCCGCCGCGGCCGCCAGCCGCCGGAGCGAGGATTCGATGTCGCGCTGCCGGAGTGCATCGGCGCGCCCGGCGAGGTCGAGCAAAGGGCGCAGGCGGCGCAGCATGCGGACCGCGGCGGCGCGGATGGACTCGCCTTCCGCGTATTCCAGCATGTCGGACAGGGCGATCAGGGCACCGAAGATGCGATCCTGATCCTCGACGGCGAGCATGTTGCGGGCCACCACCGAGCCGGCCAGCCCCTGCGGCCGCGCCGTGGCGAGGAGCGCGCCGCGGGTCTCCTCCAGGGCATCGCGCAAGGCACGCCGGTGGGCGCGAGCATGGGCCTCGAATTCGGGCAGAAGGCCGACAGGCTCGCACGCTCCCCTGCCCGCGCCTAGCACCTTGCCGAGATCACGGGCGAAGAGGGCCAGGAGACGCCAGTTGACCGCCACCATGCGGCTGCCGGCGCGTTCCGGGTGGATGCGCCAGATGCCGATCGTCATCAGCACCGCCCAGGCACCCCCGACGATGAACGACACGAAGAGCATCCCGGCTTCGGCGGGCGGGATGGCGCGATCCACCGCCAGGGCCAGCACCACGGTGAGGATGTTGCCGACCGCCTGGGTGCGGGCTCCCCAGACGCGCGCCATGGAATTGCAGAAGACCACGAGGCCGGTGATGGGCAGGAGCAGCGGCAGGCCGTAGCCGTGCAGCATGCCGAGGCCGCTCCAGAGTGCCGCCGCCAGAACCGTGAAGGTGAGGAGCGCCGGCACGCGCTCGCGCAGGGCACCGCCGATGTCGCAGAAGCAGGTGAGGTTCGCCGCAAAGGCGACGAAGAGCAGCGCCGGAGACTGGACCCAGATGTTCGCCACCAGCACGGCGCCGGACGCCACCGCGGCGCGCAATCCTTCGGCGACGTTGATGCCCGAAAGGTCGAGCCCGACCGGCATCTTGCGGAGATCGGAACCTGGCGCCCGAAGCGTTCCCCGGCGGATCATCGGCGTCGCGGGCGGGCGAATGAAGGATCGGGACACGCGGCCTCTCGGAAATCCGGATCAGATCGGCGGCGTTGCAAAGGCCGGGCCGGGCCGGTCGCGCAGAAGAGCGGCGGCACCGATCCCACTGGCGGCACCGAGGTAGAATCCCGCCACCATGTCGCCCACGAAATGATAATCCGCGCCGAACAACCCGACCACCACCAGAACGACAGGTAGGGCCAGGACAAGGCGCCATTTCGGCAGCCGCTCCCACAGGGCCGCCACGGGAGCCGTGATGATGGTCGTGTGGCCGGACGGAAAGGAGAACCAGCCCTGGCCCCCATGGAAGGGGAAAAATCCATAGGCGCCGTCATGGATCCAGGACGGGTTGTTGTTGACCCAGGTCTCCGGCCACAAGCGTCCGAAGGCCCATTTCAGCTGGTCCTTGATGGCGATCGCCACCAGAACCGCGATGCAGCAACCGACGAAGGTGCGGCCCGCGGGTCCGGGTCGCCAGCCAAGGATCGCCGCCAGCCCGGCGCCGGCGAGACCGAACCCGGCGAGAGGCGGGACGGGATCCACGATGTGGGTCAGCCAGACGAAGATGGCGACGTGGCCGGAGAAAACGGCATGCGACAGATCGGCGGCCGTGCGGTCGACGAAGCCCACGCAGAGCAGCACGAGGATCGGGCAGGACAGAACCGCCGCGAGTCCCCGTGGCGACAGCGCCGTGCCTTGCATCGTGTGATCCCCCTCAGTGCCGGGCGGCAGCATGGCATGGATCCTTGACGCTCGCGCGACCGAGAACCGGGAGACCCGCCTCGGCGAGCCTCCCCGCGTCAGCGTCAGCCGTTGAGGAAGCAGCGATGGCCATAGGGCCCGGGGTGGGACCCGGGAGGGCACGGGCGCGGACCGACGCAGCCGCCGAGGGAGACGCAGGTCAGGGTCAGAGCGACAAGGGCAACACAGAATTTCATCGAGGCCTCACGGGGTTCGGTCAAAGGCGTCCCACACCGTCAATGCCAGCGAAACCATAACGAAACCAGAATCATGAGGCGTCACTCAGTCGCGTCACGCCCGCATGCGCGCGCCCTCCGGGTCGAAGGCGGCTCCGTCGAGCCGGTGAGCGGGGCGGCGCTCACCCATGATCTCGATCTCGAAGCCGCCGTTCGCCTGCGACAAGGCCTTGGGCACATAGCCCAACGCCAGCGATCCTCCGATCCCGTGGGCATAGCCGCCCGACGTCACGACGCCCACGACGGTGCCGTCGTGCCAGATGGGCTCGTCCCCGACGGCATCGGCATCGGCGGCCTGGACCGCAAAGCCGACGAGCCGCAGGGACCCACCGCCTGCCGCGCGCTCGGCCAGTGCCGCCTCGCGGCCGACGAACCCCTCGCGGCGCCAGTCGACGAAGCGGCCGAGCCCCGCCTCGTCCGGGCCGTAAGTCGGGCGGAACTCGCGCGCCCAGGTTCCGAAACCTTTTTCCAGGCGCAGGCTGTCGAGCGCGCGGGCGCCGACGAGCTTGAGGCCGAGCGGCGCGCCGGCGTCGCGCAGCGCTCCATAGAGCGCACGCTGGTCGTCGGCCCTGCACCAGATTTCATAGCCGAGGTCGCCGGTGAAACTCACCCGCCCGACCAGCGCCCGCACCATGCCGACCTCGAGCGCGGCAAAGCTCATGAAGGGAAAAGCCGCGGTCGAGAGATCCTGCATCACCAAGGCTTGCAGCAGGGCACGGCTTCGCGGTCCCGCAACCGAGAACCCGACCCATTCCGAGGCGCAGGGGCGCACCGAGACGCCGGGCGTGAGGAAGGGCGCGAACCAGCGCAGGTAATGAGCCTCGGCGGCCAGCGTGCCGACCACGAAGAACCGATCGGCGGAGAGGCGCGCCACCGTGAAATCGCCGATGAGCTTGCCGCGCGGATTCAGCATGGGGGCGAGCGCCATGCGGCCTACAACCGGGATGCGCCCGGCCATGACCCGCGCCAGGAAGGCTTCGGCCTCGGGTCCGGAGACCTCGAACTTGCCGTAGGAAGAGATCTCGATCAGGCCGACGGCGTCGCGCACGGCACGGCATTCCGCGCCGACGGCTGCGTGCGCCTCGGAGCGCCTGAAGGTGACGGGTTCGTCGGGCGTGCCGGGAGCCGCGAACCACAGGGGGTGTTCGAGCGCCCCATAGGCACCGAAACGCGCTCCCTCGGCGGCGAGGAGATCGTAGACCGGGGTCGTGCGAAGCGGCCGCGCGGCGGGCAATTCCTCGTTGGGAAAGCGGATGCGGAAGCGGCGGGAGTAATTCTCGCGCACCTTGGCGTTGGTATAGGCCATGGTGGTCCAGTCGCCGTAGCGGGCGACGTCCATGGCCCAGATGTCGTAGCCGGGATCGCCGTGGACCATCCAGTTGGCCAGTGCCAGGCCGACGCCGCCGCCCTGGCTGAACCCCGCCATGACGCCACAGGCGACCCAGAAGTTCGGCAGGGTCTTGACCGGCCCCACCAGCGGATTGCCGTCCGGCGTGAAGGTGAAAGGCCCGTTGACGACCTTCTTCAACCCCGCCGTGGCGATGGCGGGGAAATGGGCGAAGCCGACTTCGAGGCTGGCCGAGATCCGGTCGAGGTCGTCGGGCAGGAGGTTCTGGCCGAAGTCCCAGGGCGTGACGCGCTCGGACCAGGGCTGGCCGTTGCGCTCGTAGGTGCCCATCAGCATGCCGCCCCGCTCCTGGCGCATGTAGATCTCGCCCTCGAAGTCGATGCAGTGAAGCTGCTCCTTCTGCCCGACGAGTTCCGGCATGTCCTCGGTGATGAGGTAATGGTGCTCCATGGCGAGGACGGGCAGTTCGAGCCCCACCATGCGGCCGATCTCGCGCGCCCAGAGCCCGCCGGCATTGACCACGTGTTCGGCCCGCACGGTACCGCTCTCGGTGACGACGTCCCATGTTCCGTCGGGCCGCGGCACGAGATCGGTGACGCGGCAGTGCCGCTCGATCGCGGCACCACGCTTCTGCGCCGCTTTGGCGTAGGCATGGGTTACGCCATAGGGATCGACATGGCCTTCGACGGGATCGAAGAGCGCGCCGACGAAATGGCGCTCGTCCATCAGCGGAAAGAGCCGCTTCGCTTCCGCGGCGGAGACGAGTTCGAGATCCATGCCGAGGGTGCGACCCCGCGCCCGCACCATCTTCAGCCAATCGAGCCGCTCGGGCGTGCCCGCCAGCATGATGCCGCCGGTGAGATGCACGCCGCAGCTCTGGCCCGATTCCTCCTCGATCTCGCGATAGAGTTCGATCGTATATTGCTGGAGGCGGCTCAGCGTGGCGTCGCCGTTGACGGTATGGACGCCACCGGCGGCGTGCCAGGTCGAGCCCGCCGTGAGTTCGGCCCGCTCGATCAGCAAGGCGTCGGTCCAGCCTGCCCGGGCGAGGTGGTAGAGTACGCTGGCACCGACGACACCGCCTCCGATGACCACGACCTTGGCATGCGTCTTCATGGCGATGGACCTTTGAACGGACGAAACGTGAAGGAGACCGATCGGTCTGGGATTTGCCGTGCGGGCTTTCAGGCCGTCGCGCGGTCGAGCGCGTCCGAAACCCGCTTATCCGGCGTCAGACCCGATTTCAGTGCAGCCGAGACCACGGCGCGATGCAGCGCGGGATCCACCTTCACCGACAAGCGACCCGAAAAAGGCTGCTCCGGCTCTTCGCCGCGTGATCGGCAGAAAGCGATATAGTCCGCGACACTCTCGGCGAAAGCTGCTCGCAACTCCTCGACCGACCGGCCCTGAAAGGTGATCACGTCGCGCAAATTGACGATCTCGCCGTGAAAGATCCCGGCGTCGTCATCGTATTCGACGCTGGCCTCGCACGCGTCGTAGCGCATCGTCGTCATGGCTCGATCCCCGCTTCGGTCAACGGACGCCCGACCGATTTCAAAGCACCCTTGTCCGTTTCTCTGGCGGCAGGCGGACGGTGAAACACGGCGCGCAATCCTCGCAGCGCGATGCGAACTCGGGACCCGCGCCCCGCTTCGACTTCGGCACCGCACGCCACGAGCATGCTCTCAACGTCGGACCACACCACGTTCGACCGCACGGGGTCGGCGAAGACGGCCTTCGAGGTAGCTCGGTGCCTTCCCGTGAGCCTCATGGCGCAGCCTCCGCCTCGGGCTCGATGCGGGTCCCCGAGGCGAAGCGCCGGATGAGCCAGGAGCGGAACAGAGCCACGGCCTCGTCGAGATCCTCGGGCGCGGTCACGAGATAATAGCCGTAGCCCGAGGCGAGCCGTGTCTCGTAAGGCGCCACGAGCCGACCGGCGGCGAGGTCGTCGCGGAACAGCACGGGGTCGACCAGCGCCAGCCCGTCGCCCGCCAGGGCATATTGGACGGCGAGTTGCGCCGTATCGAAGACGAGCCCGCCGTCGATCGGCACGTCCGGGCGTCCGGCGGCGCGCGCCATGAGGCGCCACATATGGCCGTGCGGCCGGCCACCGAGGCGGACGTGAAGTGGATCCTGACGCTGCACCAGGGCGGCGAAGTCGGGCTCCCCCTCCTCCAGCGCTGCGGGCGCGCAGACGACGGCCAGCCGTTCCATCCAGAGAAGGTCGTTGATGGCGTCCGACACCTTGGGCTCGGAATAGACGACCGCGATGGCCGCCTCTCCCTCGACGTCGCCCGAAGGCCGGGAGGCGATCTCGATCGCGAGGTCCGGGTGTTCGGCACGGAAATCCCGCAGGATCGGAACCGCCAGTTGCAGCGCGAAGGTCGGCGGCAGCGCCACCCGCAGCATGCGGCGCGGCGTGCCCTTCTCGGCGACGATGTCGCCCAGCGCCCCATCGATGCGGTCGAAGCTCCGTGTCACCGCCGGGAGAAGGTGACGGCCCGCTTCGGTCAGGACGAGTTGCCCGGGACGCCGCTCGAACAGAGCCACGCCGAGAAAGCGTTCGAGCGCGATGACATGGCGGCTGACGGCGCTCTGCGCCACGTTGAGCGAGGCGGCAGCTCCAGTGAAGCTACCGAGCCGGCCGGCCGCCTCGAAGGCGCGAAGCGCGTTCAGCGGCAGCCATTGCCGCTCCATGGCGTTGGTGCTCCCGGGGCGCGCCTTCACGGGATCTCATCCGATCCGGGTGCGGGCAAGGAGATCCTCGGCGAGATCGAAGCCGAGGCCGGGGCGCTCGCCGAGCACGATCGTGCCGGAAGCATCGACCCGCAAAGGTTCGTCCATTGCGAAGTCGCGGCGATCGAGGCTCCATTCGGGTGGATCGAACGGATATTCGAGAAACGGCACGTCCCCCACGCCCGCCACCAGATGAGCATTGGCCAGGACCCCGATCCCGTTGGTCCAGGTGTGGGGCGTGAAGGCGAGATTATGTGCATCCGCCATGGCGGCCACCCGGCGCAACCCGGTGATGCCGCCGACCAGCGCGGCATCGGGCTGGATCACGTCGAGGCAGCCTTCCACGATGAGGTCCCGGAACTCGTAGAGTTCGCGCGTCATCTCACCGCCGGCGATGCGGATGTCGAGCGCGTCGCGCAGCCGGCGCATGCCCTCGCGGTCGCCGCGATGCAGGGGCTCCTCCATCCAGAACACTCCAAGCCGTTCGAGCTCCCGCCCGACCTGGAGCGCGTCCTTCAAGGTCCAGGACGGATAGGCGTCCCAGGACATGCGCCAGCCCTGATTGCAGTCGACCATCAGCTCCAGCCTGGAGCCGACCCGGGCCCGCACGGCTTCGAGGGCGGCGATGTCGGCGCGCCAGTCGCCGCGATGAAAGCGGATCTTCAGCGCCGGAAAGCCGAGCTCCAGATAGCGCTCGGCGGCGTCGGCGAGCTCGGCCGGCGCGCGCAACGTTCCCGAAGACGCATAGGCCTTCACCTTGCCGCCGCTCCGGCCGCCGAGCAGGCGCCAGACCGGTTGGCCGGTGAGCTTGCCGGCGAGGTCCCAAAAGGCGAGATCCAGCGGCCAAGGCCGGCCCCAGTGAAACTGGATATTGTCCAGGATGCGCCAGTGGCGCTCGATGGCCAGGGCGTCCTCGCCGATGAAGAGATGCTCGTGGCCGGCGAAACCCAGCATGGCGTCGCCCGAGGCTACGCCGGTGACGCCCGCGTCCGTGTGGACCCGCACGATCGTGGCGTCGAAGGAGACGCGCGGCTGCGTATCCCAACTCGCATTGAAGGGCGGGTCGAGCGGCAGACGGTGGTGCGAGATCTCGATCCCGGTGATCTTCGCCTGATCCGCCATCGCGTCACCCTCTCCTGGCCGGCTCAACGATACGCCGTCCAAACCGTCTTGAGGTCGGTATATTTGTCGATCGCGTGGGGGGACCGATCCCGGCCGAAGCCCGATTGCTTGAAGCCGCCGAAGGGCGTGGCGAGCGAGGATTTGTCGAAGCAATTGACCCAGACGGTGCCGGCCCGGATTGCGCCGCTCAGCCGATGGGCGGCGTGCATGTCCTCGGTCCAGACCGCGGCGGCGAGACCGTAGACGGTGCCATTGGCGAGGCCCACCGCCTCCGCTTCCGTGTCGAAGGGCGTGACCACCAGGACGGGGCCGAAGATCTCCTCCTGGAAGACCCGGCTCGTCGGCCCGGCATCGTCCAAAATGGTGGGCTCGACGTAGAATCCGCCGGTCTCGTCCAAAGCCCGGCCGCCGCCGCAGTGGACCCGCGCGCCCTCGCGCCGCCCCGCCTCCACCATCGCCAGCACGCGGGTCATATGCCCCTCGTCGATCAGCGCCCCCATCTGGGCCGCGGGATCGAGCGGGTGGCCGAGGGGGATCTGATCGCGCTGCACGGAGGCGATCCTGGCGACCAGATCCTCGCGGATCGATCGATGGGCGATGACGCGCGAGCCGGCATGGCAGGTCTCGCCCTGATTGTAGAAGATGCCCCAGGCGATGCCGGAGGCGGCTGCATCGAGGTCCGCGTCGGGCATCACCACATGAGGGCTCTTGCCGCCGCATTCGAGCGCAACGCGCTTGATGTTGCTCTCGCCGGCGTAGCGCATCATCAGCTTGCCGACCTCGGTCGAGCCCGTGAAGCTGACCATGTCGACATCGCCGTGCAGCGCCAGCGGCCGACCGACGGATTCGCCGAAGCCCGGGAGAACGTTCAGCACGCCGTCGGGGATGCCGGCCTC
>JAYVMK010000097.1:0-3017 GCA_043758995.1 Lichenibacterium sp.
CGCGGGAGAAGGGTGAGATGTCACACCAGCATCTTGCCTTTTTCGTCGATGACGGCGCCGAGGTCCGGCGCGCCCCAATCGTCGATGCCGGTCGGCAGCAGCATCTCGTTATGGGCCTTGCCCGACGGGATCATCGGGAAGCAGTTCTCCTCGCGCTCCACCACGCAGTCGAAGATCACGGCCTTCGGCGTATCGATCATGCGCAGGATCGCGGCATCGAGCTCCGCCGGATCTTCACAGCGAATGCCCACCCCGCCATAGGCCTCGGCGAGCTTCACGAAGTCGGGCAAGGCTTCCGAATAGCTTTCCGAATAGCGCGAACCATGCAGCAACTCCTGCCACTGGCGGACCATGCCCATGTAGCTGTTGTTGAGGATGAAGATTTTCACCGGCAGCCGATACTGCAGCGCCGTCGACATCTCCTGCATGTTCATGAGGATCGAAGCCTCGCCTGCGACATCGATGACGAGGGCCTTGGGATGGGCCATCTGCACCCCGATGGCGGCCGGCAGGCCATAGCCCATCGTGCCGAGGCCGCCCGAAGTCATCCAGCGGTTCGGCTTGTCGAAGCCGTAGTGCTGCGCGGCCACATCTGGTGCTGGCCGACTTCCGTCGTGATGTAGGTGTCGCGATCCTTGGTCAGCTCGTAGAGACGCCGAATGGCGTGCTGCGGCTTGATCACGCTCTTCGAATTGGCGAAGCCGAGCGAGTTGCGCTTGCGCCAGCCGTCGATCTGTTCCCACCACGTGCCGAGCGCCGTGCGATCGGTCTCATGGCCTTCAGAGCGCCACAGCCGCACCATGTCTTCCAGCACGAAGGCGCAATCGCCCACGATGCCGAGATCGACCTTGACGACCTTGTTGATCGACGACGGGTCGATGTCGATGTGGATCTTCTTGGAATTGGGCGAGAAGGCGTCGAGCCGCCCGGTGATGCGATCGTCGAAGCGCGAGCCGACGGCGATCATGAGATCGCAATCGTGCATGGCGTGGTTCGCCTCGTAGGTACCGTGCATGCCCAACATGCCGAGCCAGTTCCGGCCGGAGGCCGGGTAGGCACCGAGCCCCATCAGCGTCGAGGTGACCGGGAAGTTCGTCAGGCCGACGAGTTCGCGCAGCAGCGCCGAGGCTTCGGGACCGGCGTTGATGACACCGCCGCCCGTGTAGAAGACCGGGCGCTTCGCCGCCGCCATCATGGCGACGGCCTGCCGGATCCGGTCCATCTCGCCCTTCACCTTGGGCTGATAGGTGCGGTGGACGATGTTCTGCGGCCCGACATAGGTGCCGGTGGCGAATTGCACGTCCTTCGGCACGTCGATGACGACGGGACCCGGCCGGCCGTGCGACGCCACCCAGAAGGCCTCGTGCAGGATGCGCGGCAGATCCTCGATGCGGCGCACGAGGTAATTATGCTTCGTGCAATGACGCGTGATGCCAGTCGTGTCGCATTCCTGGAAGGCGTCCGAGCCGATGAGGTGCGTCGGCACCTGGCCGGTGATGCAGACCAGCGGGATCGAGTCGAGCAGCGCATCGGTCAGCGCCGTCACGGCATTGGTGGCGCCGGGACCCGAAGTCACCAGCATCACGCCGACCTTGCCCGACGAGCGCGCATAACCCTCGGCAGCGTGGCCGGCCCCTTGCTCATGACGGACGAGCACATGCTTGACGTTCGGATGCTGGAACAGCGCATCGTAGATCGGCAGGACGGCACCGCCGGGATAGCCGAAGACCGTGTCGACGCCCTGGTCTTCCAGGGCTGTGACGATCATCTCGGCGCCGGTCATCTGTCTCGACATGGGTAGCTCCAGGGCAGGCGGAGGGGAATTTCGGGCAATAAAAAAGGCCCGCGAGGGGCCTGGGGAATGCGCCAAAAGCGGATGCCGAGACCTCAGTCTCGATCCGCTCCGGGCGCCAAAATTACGATAAGCTTGCGAGACATGAGTGCATTCACTTCAGCTAATTCGATAGGGCTAGCACCCGCGATGCTGGGCGTCAAGCCTCTTGGCTACGGCTTCGGCCAGGCAAAATCGTCCGCCCGCCCGGGCTTCGGCGTGCCCGACTCGGCGGAAGCCGGCGTCCCAACGGGAAGCACGAGGCTCGCCAATTGACCGTCCGTCGCCGTCGGCGCTGCGGTGAGGGGCAGGACGGGGCCGGCCGCGGGGCCTTGCGGGGCCGTCGCCGTCATAGGCAAGGGCTGGCCCGCCGCGCGGGCGGCCTCGCGACGGATCTGGGCATTGACGTCGACGTCGAGCGCGGCGTCGAACCCGCGTGCCCGGTCGATCGTCAGATTGGCGAGATCGTTGGCGCTGGCGGCCGCGGTGCTGCGGCCGAGACGCGCGATCTCAGGCGCGAGAAAGCTCGCCAGTTTGCGCGAGCCGGCGCGTGTGAAACCGAGCCCGTCGGCACGGCGCAGCTTGGTGCTGGTGCCGTCGACATCGGGGCCCACCGGGCTGTAGCGGCCGGAATCGTCGGTGAAGCCGTCGAAACTATCGACATAGCCGGCACCGTCCTTGGCGGCGCGGTCGCGGATGATCCCGTTCTGCCGAACGAAATCGGCCGACAGGCTCGACGAGCGGACGGCCGGCAGTCCCACCCAGACGAGCGGCACCGAGGTGTCGTGAAACAGTTTCGCTACGGCATCGACGCGCTCGCCATAGATCCGCGCCCAACCGGGTGTGCCGGATTCGTAGCGGCCGGAGGCGTCCGACAGCGCATCGCGGTCGTCGGTGCCGACCATCATGACGGCGAGCGCCGGGCGATTGGCCCGCGACAGCCGCTCGCGAATGGTGCCCAAGGATTCCGTGAAGCCAGGGCGCGTCAGGCCGAAAGCGTCACCCGTGGTGCGCGCCACGATGACGCTCGGATCGGTATCGAGACCGTCGGCCAGCGCCATTGCGAACCGGTCTCCGACGACGAGCACCAGCGGCTTCTGACCGACCGCCGGCTTGGACACGGCAGCAGGACGGCCCGGAGGCGGCGCCGGAGGTCCGGTCACGGGATCGGCGAAGGCCGGCCCGG
>JAYVMK010000098.1:0-2952 GCA_043758995.1 Lichenibacterium sp.
GGCGCGCGGCGCATCGTGCCGGTGAGCGACCGCGCTTGAACTTCTCCGAGGAGAACGGATCCCATGATGAAGCCCACCTTCCTGCGCGCGGCCCTGCTGGCGGCCGGCCTCGCCGTGGCGGCGGCACCCGTTCGCGCCGCCGAAGCCGCGCCGGCCTTCGCCTTCTCGGCCGATCTGGCCGTGAGCGCCGGGCAGCATGCCGCCTATGACGTAGTCCACCGCTACGAGGCCTTGTTGAACGCCGGCGACACCGCCGGCATCCTCGCCCTCTTCGCGCCGGACGGCGTCGCCGAATGGAACGACAGGCCGACTTTCGCGACCTTCGAGGAAAAGAAGGCGGCCTATGACGCGCTGTTCCGCGTCGCCAAGTTCACGACGGTCTTCGGCTATGCCGGGATCGATGTGGTCGGCGACACGGCCGTGGTGCGGACCTTCCACCACCGGAACGCGACCGTGATGGAGGGCGGCAAGGAGGTTGTCGATCTCAACCGCGAAGTCTTCGTCCTGCACAGGATCGACGGCGCCTGGAAGATCTCGCTCTACATCTTCAACACCGATCCCGTGCAGGGCGAGGGTTGATCAGCAACCCAGGAGCCGTCGCATGACCACGATGAAGGCTGCCGTCATCCACGAGGCGGGCGGACCGGAGGCGCTCCGGATCGAGAGCCGGCCCGTCCCCGTCCCGAAGCCCGGCGAGGTGCTGATCCGGGTCAGGGCCTTCGGGCTGAACCGCTCGGAGATGTTCACCCGGCAGGGCCTGTCGCCCGGGGTGTCCTTCCCGCGCATCCTCGGCATCGAGGCGGTCGGGACGGTGGCGGCGGCTCCAGGCAGCGAATTCGCCGAAGGTGACACGGTGGCGACCGCCATGGGCGGCATGGGACGGCAGTTCGACGGCAGCTACGCCGAATATACCTGCGTGCCGGCCGGCCAGGTCCAGGCCGTGCGGACCGACCTCCCTTGGGAGGTTCTCGGCGCCGCCCCGGAGATGCTGCAGACCGCCTGGGGTTCGCTGTTCACGGCGCTCCGCCTCGCCCCGGGCGAGAGCCTGCTGGTGCGCGGCGGCACGACAGCGATCGGGCTCGCCGCCGCCGCCATCGCCAAGACCCACGGCGTTACCGTGGCGGCGACCACCCGCAACCCCGCCAGCGCCGAGTTCCTGCGCGCCAACGGCGCCGAGACGGTCTTCATCGACGACGGGGCCATCGCCGGGGCGGTGCGGCAGGCGCGGCCGGACGGGTACGACAAGGTGCTCGAACTCGTCGGCGCTACGACGCTGAAGGATTCGCTGCGCTGCGCGCGCTCGCCGGGCCTCGTCTGCATGACCGGCATGGTGGGCAATAGATGGTCCATCGACGATTTCAGCCCCATGGAGGTGATTCCGACCGCCGTCGGCCTGACCGTCTACGACGGAGGCCCGAAGGAGTTCATGCGGACGCCGCTGCAGGAGCTGGTCGACCAGATCGGGGCCGGATCCTTGAAGATCCAGGTCGGCCGCACCTTTCCGCTCGACGCCATCGTGGAAGCGCACCGGCTGATGGACAGCAACAAGGCTGGCGGCAAGATCGTCGTGCTGACGTGATGGTGGGTGAGACGGACAGGCGTCCGTCGTCTGGCGCCGTCACCGACGACTTATCCGCCGACCACGACGTCGACACGCACGCCCTCGGGCTGTGCCTGGTCATACGACAGTCAACCCAGGACGTCACCGGACCAAGCCGGACGCGTCGGAAAGCACGAGTCGGCACGACCAGCGATAATTCCATCGTCTGATTCAGCAAGGAACGCAGTCATATGATCGATCAACCGGCGCTTACTCGTCGCCTGGACTATAATCTTCTACGGAAGATCTCGGTCCATGCATTTACGATCTGCATCGCGGTCGGCGCTTTCGCGGCGAACACTGCGCACAGCCAGACATCGTCGTCGATCGCAGCATCAAGCCAACTCCCAGCGAACTGGCGTGACATGAAGGATGGCGTGGACGGGTATCCCGCAGGCCCGATGCTCGAGGTCGCCGTGCGCCACACCCATTCGGACAAACTCGAAATGTTCAAATGGCGCTCGGAATTCATCGCGATGCTGAGTGCACAGCCGGGCCCTCTGGTCGAGCGCGAGTGGCATTCGATCGCCAGCATTCCCGACAATACAGGCGCAGGCACCTGGACCGGTATGACGTGGTGGGAAAACCAACAGAGATGGCACGACATGGCCAATATGCTCTTTCCCACACCCGTTGCCGAGAAGTGGCTCCAAACACTCGATATGACGCTGGTCTTCGTCAAGCCACTCGACAGCAGCTTCGATCTTCACACACTTGCTCAATCCGGCGGACAGGTCCTCGAACTGGGCTTGCTGGTCTTTCCGACGTCGGGCGCCGGTGCCGAGAAGGAGCCCGACGTCGCGCGCAACTACTTGGATGCTCTCAACAAGAGCGGTGCCGAGACCTATCGCTTTGCCGTCTATCCAAACCCGAGTGGGTTCGATGGTCCTTTCACCGTGGCCTACAACAGGAACGGGCTGCCTGGCACGCGTGGCGAGACATGGTTCGTCTACATGGCGGGTTATCAATCGGCGGAGGCGCGAACACGGATCCAGTCTCTGGACGATGTCCATCGCGCCTTCGAAGCGCTGACGACCGCCATGGTGAAAGAGCACTCGGACATCCAGGTCATGACGCGGACCACCTCACAGGTCTGTATCAAGAAGACGACCCATGCATGTTTGCTCGACCCGGACGATTGCCACGTCGGCGAGATGGGGAGCGGTGACACTTGGGCCGCCAGCTGCGGTGAGCGCCCACAGCCGTGTCTGACGGCCTACGACGTCTGCTCACAGCTCTCCCCCAGGACCTGCAACGCGGTGGGCGGCAGACTGACCGACGCTTGCCCGTCAACGTCTCACCCCTGATGCGAAGGAGCCCTGGTCGATGATCACGTCCAGACCGACGCCACA
>JAYVMK010000099.1:0-1950 GCA_043758995.1 Lichenibacterium sp.
GCCTCTCTTCCCTGGGCCCGTACGACGTGGCCCGGGTCGGCTTCGGCGCCATGCAGCTCGAGCGCCTCGCCGATCGACCCGCGGACGCCCTGGCCCTGCTTACGAGGGCGATCGAACTGGGCGTCGATCACGTCGATACGGCTCAGTTCTACGGCAACGGCTTCGTCAACGACGTCATCCGCAGGCTTCCTGCCGACGGGCGAAGGGTCCTGGTCGCGACCAAGGTCGGTGCGGACCCCGATCCGGCCGCAAAGCCCCCAATCAAGCCGGCCCAGCGTCCCGAGCAGATCCGGGCCACCGTGGAGGACAATCTCCGCAGCCTTGGCCTGGAACGGCTTCCCGTCGTCAACCTGCGCCGCCTCGACATCGCGCCCGGACTGGTGGCCGAGGGCGATCAGATCGTCGACATCGACGACCAGCTCGCCGTGATGATCGCCATGCGCGACGAGGGCAAGATCGGTGAGATCGGGTTGAGTGCAGCCGATCCGGAAAACCTCGGACGTGCCATTCCCGCCGGCATCGTGTGCGTCCAGAGCGCCTACAGCCTGCTGAGCCGCCAATACGAGGGCATGCTCGACCTGTGCATCGAGCATGGGATCGCGTGGGTGCCGTTCTTCCCGCTCGGCGGCGCCCATTTCCCCGGTTGGCCAAAGGTCGTCGATCACACAAAGGTCATCGAGATCGCGGCAGGCATCGCGGTGACCCCGTCCCAGCTTGGGCTGGCCTGGCTGCTGGCACACCGGAGCAATATCCTGCTAATTCCGGGCACCACTAGAGTGTCTCACCTGCAAGAAAACATTGCTTCGGCAACGCTGTCGCTCGGAGATGACATCCTCTCGGCGCTCGATGGTCTGGGTATTGCAACGATCGAACCCATCGATGGAGAGGCCCGATGACCGACCACCCGACAGTGCAGCCCGTAATCAGCTCCGCGGTCACCTACACGCGCAAGGGCGGCTATGACGTTATCGCGATTGCGGATCGCACCATTCGCGCGCCTCTGGCCGGCGAGGTCCGCATATCCGTGAAGGCAGCGGCAGTCAATCCGACCGACATCCTCCTTCGCGACCCGGCGCCTGGCGTGCAGGATTGGCCCATCGTGCCCGGTATGGATGCGGCAGGTGTGATTGAGTCGGTCGGCGAGGATGTGTCGCGGCTTCACGTCGACCAGAAAGTCATGGCCGTCGTCATGCCACGACGACCGGAGGGCGGGGCACAGGCGCAGACGATCGTCGTGTCGGCTGCATCCGTGGTACCCATACCTGAGCGTTCCACCTTGGCCGAGGCCTCCACTCTGCCGATGAACGGCTTGACTGCGCTTCTCGCATTGGAAACCGCCGCCCTTGAAAAAGGACAGGTTTTTGCCGTCAGTGGCGGAGCCGGGTTGCTGGCCCACTATGCCATAGCCCTTGCAAAACAGCAGGGGCTGAAAGTGATTGCCGATGCAAAGCCCGACGAGAATGCACTGGTCCGCAGCTATGGTGCCGACGACGTCGTCGAACGCAGCGAGGATTTCTCCGCCGCGATCCGGCGCGTGGTTCCCGACGGTGTAGATGCACTGCTCGACACGGCCGTGCTTGGCGAGAAAGCCTTCGGCGCGATCCGGGACGGCGGCACCTACATGCCGGTACGCGGCTGGGGAGACACACCGGCCGAACGCAAAATAGCGGTCAAGCCGGTGTTCGTTTACGCAGCGCTTGAACGCACCGAATGGCTCGAACTGCTGCGCGATGCGGTCGAAGTCGGGGACATCCGGCTCCGCGTCGCGGGGGAGTATTCGATGAACCGGGTCGCGGACGCACAACGGGCGCTTGATGCTGGTGGCCTCCGCGGACGTCCGGTGATTGTCTTCTAGCAGCCTGTCGGGCTTAACGGTCGTCTCGGCTTCCGGTAGGGTCGGGGATCGGAACTCCGTAGGTCGGTCTGCGCGCCATGAGCAACTTCCGCCCG
>JAYVMK010000100.1:0-8955 GCA_043758995.1 Lichenibacterium sp.
AGCATGATCCTGGTCGAGCAGAACCTCGACTTCATCGCCTCCCTGTCGAGCCGCGTGCTCGTCATCCAGAAAGGCCGGATCACGGGCGAACTCAGGCCCGACCAGCTCGAAGACCCCGATGTCGTGGCCGAGATGGTCGGCATGGCGGCCTGACGCCCGGCAGAGGGCTTCACCACAGGAGGATACGCACCATGGCCGTCGCCCGCCCCACGCTCGAACAGATGACCGACATCGTCGACAGCCTCGGCATGAGCCTCGCGCCCGAGCGCATCGCCGAATTCATCGACCAGATGGGCGGCAGTTTCGCCGCCTACGATCTCGTGGAGTCCCTCCCCGACTTCGTCCCCGAGGTGAACTATCCGCGCACGCCGGGTCGCTTCCCGAGCCCGGCCGAGAATCCGCTGAACGCCTGGTACGTGAAGAGCGAGGTGAAGGGCGCGCCGGAGGGCAAGCTGAAAGGCAAGACCGTCGCCCTCAAGGACAATGTCTGCCTCGCCGGCGTGCCGATGATGAACGGCTCGGCGACGCTCGAAGGCTATGTGCCCAACCTCGACGCCACGATCGTGACGCGGCTGCTCGACGCCGGCGCCACCATCATGGGCAAGGCGCATTGCGAGCATTTCTGCTTCTCGGGCGGCAGCCACACCAACTCCTCCGGGCCGGTGATCAACCCGCGCAAGCCCGGCTATTCGGCCGGCGGCTCGTCCTCGGGCAGCGCCGCCCTGGTGGCGGCTGGCGAGGTCGAAATGGCGATCGGCGGCGATCAGGGCGGGTCGATCCGCATTCCGGCCGCCTATTGCGGCATCTACGGCATGAAGGCGACCCACGGCCTCGTCCCCTACACGGGCGTGATGCCGATCGAATCGACCATCGACCATACCGGCCCGATGACCGCCAACGTCGCCGACAATGCCCTGATGCTGGAAGTCCTGGCCGGCGAGGATGGGCTCGATCCGCGCCAATATGCGCCGCGCGTCGCGCCCTACACGCAGGCTCTGGGCCGCGGCGTAAAGGGGATGAGAATCGCGCTGGTGCGTGAAGGCTTCGGCTTCGCCCAGAGCGAGGAGGATGTCGACGCCAAGGTGCGGGCCGCCGCGGAGGAGTTCCGCAAGCTCGGCGCCGAGGTCGACGAGATCTCGATCCCGATGCACCTGCTCGGCCCCGCCATCTGGACCCCGGTGGCCAGCGAGGGCGCCCAGGCGCAGATGATGCTGGGCAACGGCATGGGCTTCAACTGGAAGGGCCTCTACACGGTGTCGCTGCTCGACGCCCATGCGGCCTGGCGCGAGCGGGCCGATGCGCTGTCGGACACGCTGAAGATCACCATGATGGTGGGCCAGTACTTCACGTCGCAGTAC
This sequence comes from Lichenibacterium sp., assembly GCA_043758995.1. GTDB lineage: Bacteria > Pseudomonadota > Alphaproteobacteria > Rhizobiales > Beijerinckiaceae > Lichenihabitans. The sequence continues at coordinate 1,359 of JAYVMK010000100.1, forward strand.
CGTGGCCGCTTCTACGCCAAGGCGCAAAACCTCGTCCGCCAGCTGAAGGCTGCCTATGACGCGGCGCTCGGGACCTATGATCTCCTGCTGATGCCGACGCTGCCCCTCAAGGCGACCCCGACCCCCCCCGCCGACGCGCCGCTCGGCCTCGTGCTGCAGCGCGCCTTCGAGATGCTGCCCAACACAGCCCCCTTCAACGTCACCGGCCATCCCGCCATGGCGATCCCCTGCGGCATGACGGACGGCCTGCCGGTCAGCTTGCAGCTGATCGGCCGACCCTACGACGAGATGTCGATCTACGCCGCCGCATCGGCCTATGAAGCCGCGACGGATTGGATGGCGCTGTGAGCGCCCTGCCCGACGACCTCGCCTTCGTCGGCCTCGTCGAGACGAGCGAGCTCATCGCAGTGGGCCAACTGTCCTCGGTCGAGCTGACGCGCGGCATGCTGGACCGGATCGCCGCCCGCGACGGCGCGCTCCATGCCTACGAGACCGTGATGGCCGAGAGCGCGCTCGCCGAGGCCGCGGCGGCCGATCGCGAGGTCGCGGCCGGCCGCACCTTCGGGCCGCTCCATGGCGTGCCGATCGCCGTGAAGGACCTGCTCTGGACCCACGACGCCCCGACGGCCGCCGGCATGGCGATCCACCGCGGCTTCCGGGCGCCCGAGGACGCCACCGTGGTGGCGCGGCTTCGCGCCGCCGGGGCCGTGATCCTCGGCAAGCTCGCCATGACGGAGGGTGCTTACGCGGGCTACCACCCCGACATGACGGTGCCGATCAATCCGTGGGACGCCGAGGCTTGGCCCGGTACGTCCTCGTCGGGCTCGGGCGTCGCGACGGCGGCGGGCCTCTGCTACGGGTCGATCGGCTCGGACACCGGCGGGTCGATCCGCTTTCCGTCCGCCGCCAATGGGCTGACCGGCATCAAGCCGACCTGGGGTCGCGTCAGCCGCCATGGCGCTTTCGAGCTTGGCGCCACGCTCGACAATCTCGGTCCCATGTGCCGCTCGGCGAAAGACGCCGCAGCCATGCTGGGCGCCATCGCGGGCGCCGACCCGAAGGACCCCACGACCCTTCTCGCCCCCGTACCCGACTATCTCGCCGGCATCGACCGCGGCGTGCGCGGCCTGCGGATCGGCGTCGCGCCGGCCTTCGTGGCGCTCGGCTGCGACGCCGATGCGATCGAGGCCGTCGAAAACGCGCGCAAGGTGCTGGAGGCCCTCGGCGCCGAGATCGTCGAGATCGCCTTCCCGGACGTGTCGGCGGTGCTGAAGGACTGGTTCTCACTCTGCGCCGTCGAGGCGGCCTCCTTCCATGCCGAGACCTATCCGTCGCGGCGCGCCGACTATGGTTCGATCCTGTCGACGTTCCTCGACATCGCGGCGGGTGTCGGCGCCATCGACATGCATCGGATCGCGGTGCGGCGACTCGAGTTCCGCGGCCGGGTCGAGACCGCCTTCGCCGACATCGATCTCCTGCTCCTGCCCGTTCAGGGCCTCAGCGGCCCCACCATGGCGGAGGTGCTGGAAGCTGCCGCATCCGAGCGCGGCATCGAAAACCTGCTGCGCTACTCCTCTCCCTTCAACATGACGGGGCAGCCCACCATCACGCTGCCGGCGGGCGCGACAGCGGCAGGCCGTCCGGTCGGCATCCAACTCGTCGGCCGCCACCTCGACGAGACCCTGCTCTGCCGCACCGGCCACGCCTTTCAGCAGGCGACGACGTGGCACGGGCGTCACCCGGCGTTGGCCGGGTAACAGCGACGCGCGATCCGGCGGCGATCAGGTGACAGCGCGCGGCGAGAGAAGACTTGATCGCCGTCGGAGCGAGTGGCAGTGCTCGGCGGACTGCCGCTCGCAGTCGGGGCGACCCGGCCGCGCAGGAATCCTGTCCGGCGTCGCACCCGCTATCGTCCCGCACCGCCACACGGAAGTGCGGATGGGCTGACTGAGTAACGCGCTGAATCATGACCCATCTGTCTTCGCCCCGGAACGACCCCGTGATCGGCTCGGGCCGTGCGGCTGCGGTCCGCCACTCGCTGTCCCGCCCCACCGTCAAGACGTCCACCGTCGCGGCAACGGTCTTTGCCGTCTGCCTCTTCCTCAGATGTCCGCGTATTTTCTTGTCGCCGCGCTTTTGGGCCGAGGAAGGATCTCTCTATTTCGCGCAGCTGCAGCATCTTTCTTTCGGCCAAGCCCTGACCTTCGTAGCAAACGGAAACTACCAGCTCGCGACGAATGTGACTGTCGGCTTGTCCTTACTGGGCAGGACGCGCGATGCAGCCGTAATCACCACCTACGTCCCTTTCGTCCTGGATATCCTGTGCTGCGTTCTCATCGCCCGCTTCATGGCGGCACGCTCGTGCTCGCGGGTCTCGATCGTCGTCGCGTCCGCTCTGTTTGCGCTTCAGGTGACCGGATATGAAGTGTTCTTGAACGCGACCAACGTTCAATGGGTCTGCTCGGCGATCACCTTGTTTCTCTTTTTGGAGCCCGAGATCCCGGCCTCCAGCCCCGGCGCGTTTGGCCGTTACCTGTCCGTCGCCGCTCTGGGCCTGACCGGCGTCACCTCTTGCATACTGCTCCCGGTGACGATCGCCATCGCGCTGGCTCTCCGCTCGCGGATCCGCACCGTCATGGTCCTGGTCCTGTTGGCGGCGTCGCTCGCTCAATTGGCCGTCATCCTGACGCATTCAAGCAATGAAGGACGCTCCTACTCGCTTTCGTTGGCGTCCTTGATCCCTCTAGCGCTTCAGGGAGTCTTTTCAGCCTTCCTGCCAGTCTCCTCGCTCGACGCGATCGGCGCAGCGCTACTGGCCCCCGATCGCTTCGCCTCAGCGGCCCGGTTCCAGGTCGCGCTGGTCGGCCTGGCCGCACTGGACGGGATCGCAGCCGGCGCGGTGGAATCCCTTGGGCGTTTCCGGACGGCGATCCTCCTCGCCACCGCCATCTTCGCGACCGCGATGAACGAGTTCGGCGCGCTCGGGGACGTCGGAGATTTCATGTCGGCCTACGGCGGAAGCCGCTATTTCTTTCTCGCGAGCACCTGCGTGATCGTGATGCTGGCCGCGGGGCTCAACGGCCGATCGGCGTGGAAGCGTCGCGCAAGTGCGGCAGCGGTGATGGTCGTCGCCGTCAATCTGGTGCTGACGGCGGCCGCGGGCCCTCTCCCGTCGATTTTCTTCAAGGGCCGGTCCTTCGCGGCACAGGTCGACGGCTGCGCGGCGGCCACGAGTTGCACCGTCTACGGATGGCCGGACGTCGACTGGACGCATTTCGAAATCTCCCCCAATCGGTTGCGTTAAGCCGCAGGAGGCGCTCTCGACACGGTCGGCATAGGCTGCGGGCCACGCTGCCGGCATTCGAAGTCGAGCTTGCGCAGGGTCAGTTCCAGAGGAGCGTCGGGGCGGAACAGCATGACGTCGATCGGCGCCAGCCAATCATCGCGCCATTAAGACGAGAGTGCCGAGTGGCTCCGACTCCGCTCCGTTACGGCGCCGTCTTTCGCCCCTGGCACAGCACCACGGGAGTGGACAGAGGGTAGGCGTACCCGCTGCCCTGGTAGACCGTGACGTTCGCCTGCCCGGGGGTGAGCATGAAGGAGCCCTGGACGACGCTCGGCGATCCGTTGGCGGCGGCAAGCGTCCAGGAATAGGTGCAGATCTGCGTCGGCGCCGCGGGATCGAGGTGGCTGCACAGGAGTTGCGCACCGCCGAGTTGAGCGAAGCCGCCACAGGAAAAAGCCGGTCCCGCGAGCGCCGGCAGCGGTGCCACCACCAGCGCCACGACCAGGGCGGCTCGTCGTCGGTCCATTTTGTTCTCCGCGTCCCGCAGGTCCCGTCCGTGAACCACCGCTCGTCGGCGTCGGATCCCGCTCATGACAGTTCGGCATGGCCGCGCGACCTTGCCTGGCCCGCAGAATGGCCCTACATGTAAATCATAAGCATGTCTATGATCGACGGCGATACCTAACGGCGGCTCTGGATCCGCCCGTCCTTGAACGGCCTCGCACGTATGAACTTCCCTTCGTCTCCTGTCGGCTTTCTGCTTCATGACGTGGCGCGGCTCATGCGGCGTCGCTTCGAGCAGCGCGCTTCGGCGCTCGGCTTCACCCGGGCGCAATGGCAGGTGCTGCTGCATCTCAGCCGCAACGAGGGGATCCATCAGGCGGGCCTGGCCGACATCCTCGAAGTCGAGCCGATCTCTCTGGTGCGCATCCTCGACAAGCTGCAGGCTCGGGGTCTTGTCGAGCGCCGGCAGGATGCGGGCGATCGACGCTGCTGGCGCCTCTACCTGACGCCCGAGGCGCATCCGAGCCTCGCTCTTCTCCAGGACATCGGCGAACAAACGCGCGCCGAGGGTCTCGCCGGGATCGACCAACCCGACCGCGACGCGCTGGTCCGCGCTCTGACGATTCTTAAGACCAATCTGGTCGACGCCTGTTCGAAGCAGGCGAGCGACGTTGAGGCACAGCATGGTTGACGGTACATCCTCCCGCGACTTCTCGGATGCGGAGCCGATCGCGCGCGACGACGAGCACGACGGCCCTCGCGAGCGTCGTCTGCCGCGCCCAATACCGGAGGCGCCGAAGCCCGAACTGCGCACGGCCGAAGCAGCCCACGCCGCCCCGCAGCCCGCTCCCGCGACCGTTGCACCGGTGGCGCCCGCGGCCGAGCCGCCGCGCGCGAAGCGCCGGATCCTGCGCCCGCTGCTGTTCGCGCTTCTGCCGGTGGCGCTGGTGGTCGGCGCCTACGATTACGTCGTCGGCGGACAGGTGCTGTCGACCGACAATGCCTATGTGCAGGCGCGCTCGCTCGGCGTGTCGACCGACGTCTCCGGCACGGTGTCCTCCATCGAGGTTCACAACAACCAGCATGTCGACAAAGGACAGGTGCTGTTCCGGCTGAAGGGCGACAGTTTTCGCATCGCGTTGCAGGGCGCGGAAGCGCAGCTCGGCACGGTGCGCAACCAGGTCCTGACCCTGCAGGCGAGCTACAAGCAATCGCTGACCCAGATCGCCCAGGCCAAGGCCGATCTCCCCTTCTACCAGGCGACCTACAAGCGCCAGCAGGACCTCCTGTCCAACAATTATGCCTCGAAGGCCGCCTTCGATCAGGCGGAGCACGATGTGACCGCCACGCAGCAGCGGGTTCTCGTGGCAGCGTCGCAGGCCCAGTCGATGCTGGCTCAGCTCGGCAACGACGCCGACCAGCCGGTCGAGAAGAACCCCTTCTATCTCCAGGCCGAATCGGCCGTGGACGAGGCACGCCGCGACCTCGACGACACGGTCGTGAAGGCGCCCTTCTCGGGCGTCGTCACCAATGTCGACGCGCTACAGATCGGCGGCTACCTCAAATCCTCCCAGGCCGGGTTCAGCCTGATCTCCGACACGGACGTCTGGGTCGACGCCAGTCCCAAAGAGACCGAGCTGACCTATGTCAGGCCGGGCCAGACGGCGACCGTGACGGTGGACACCTATCCGGATGTGGAATGGCGCGGCACGGTGGAGAGCATCAGCCCCGCCTCGGGCTCGTCCTTCTCGCTGCTGCCGGCGCAGAACACGACGGGCAACTGGGTCAAGGTCGTGCAGCGCATCCCCATGCGGGTGAAGGTCGCCTATGACCCGTCGAAGCCGCCGCTGCGCATGGGCATGAGCGCCGTCGTCGATATCGACACCGGCCATGCGCGCGGCGTGCCGACTTCGGTGCAGCATGCGGTCGACTGGGCCCGGGCCGAGGTCGCGGCGCTGCGGGCCCGCTTCCATGTCTAGCATCGCGCTACGGGGCGCATCGGCCCCGGACGACCGTGTCGAGCCCATCGCATCGCCGGCCGCGGCCGCTCCCTCGCCTCTCGCCAACGCCGGGGCGGGCGTCGCCAACCGCGGCGCCATCACGGCCTGCGTGATCCTGGCCGTGGTCATGCAGGCACTCGACACCACCATCGCCAATGTGGCCCTGCCCTATATCCAGGGCAGCGTCTCGGCCTCGTCGGACCAGATCAACTGGGTCCTCACCTCCTACATCACGGCCGCCGCCATCATGACGCCGGCGGCCGGCTATTTCGCCAACCGCTTCGGCCGCAAACGCGTGCTGCTGATCTCGGTGGCGGGTTTCGTCTTCGCGTCGATCCTGTGCGGCATCGCCCAGTCGCTCATCGAAATCGTCGGCTTTCGCCTGTTACAGGGCCTCTTCGGGGCGGCGCTGGTGCCCCTCGCCCAGTCGATCCTGCTCGACATCTACACGCCGGAGGAGCGCGGCTCCGCCATGGCGGTCTTCGGCGTGTCGATCATGGTAGGGCCGGTGCTGGGCCCGGTCATCGGGGGCTGGCTCACCGACAACATCTCCTGGCGCTGGGTCTTCTACATCAATCTCGGCATCGGCGCCGTCGCCTTCGCGGGCATCTCGGCCTTCGTGACCGAGACCAAGCGCGATGGCCTGGTCCGGCTCGACTGGCTCGGCTTCGGCATGCTCAGCCTCACCATCGCGTCGCTGCAGATCTTCCTCGACCGCGGCGAGCAACTCGATTGGTTCTCCTCCGGCGAGATCCAGATCGAGGCGCTGATCTGCGCCTGCGCGTTCTACATCTTCCTCGTCCACACCTTCACCGCAAAGAAGAGCTTCGTCGACCCGAAGCTGTTCCTCGACCGCAACTTCACGATCGGCATCATCTTCATCTTCGTGGTGGGCATCACCTATCTGGCCTCGATGGCCCTGATGACGCCCTACCTGCAGAGCCTGATGGACTACCCGATCGTGACGGCCGGCCTCGTCATGGGGCCGCGCGGCATCGGTACGATGGCGAGCATGTTCCTGGTGGGCAAGCTTATCGGCAAGATCGAAGTCCGCTGGCTGCTGCTGATCGGCCTCGTCCTCACCGCCTGGGCGATGAACGACATGACGGGCTGGACACGCGACGTCCCCGAAATGCGCATCGTGACGACAGGCTTCGTGCAGGGCGCGGGCTTGGGCTTCCTCTTCGTGCCGCTCTCGGTGGTGACCTTCTCGACCCTGTCCTCGGCGCAGCGACAGGACGGGACCGGGCTCTACAACCTGTCGCGCAACATCGGCTCCTCGGTCGGGATTTCGGTGGTGACGGCCCTGCTGGCCGAGAACGTTCAGGCCAACCACGCCGACATCTCGGGTTACGTGACGGCCTTCAACCCGATGGTGCACCTTCCCGCCATCGGCCGCATGCTCAGCCCCTACACGGCCCACGGCCGCGCGGCGCTCGACGCCGTCGTCACCACCCAGGCCACGATGATCGCCTATATGGACGACTTCCGCCTGTTGATGCTCATGGCGGTCGCCGCCATGCCGTTGGTCTTCCTGCTGAAGAAGGCGCAAGGCCCGGTCGAGGTGGATCATTCGGCCGTGATGGAGTGAGCGCCCTCTGGCTCATCTCCCCCGTCATGGCCGGGCTTGTCCCCGCCACCCACGCCGCGCCGCAGAGCCAAAACCGCGACCATGAGCCGCAACCGATCCGCGGGGATGGCCGGGACAAGCCCGGCCATGACGGAACCGGGAGCGAGGCCGCGAGCGCGAAACTCGCCAACAAATTCATTCTCGTCGCAAACCTCATCGCCAGCGACGGCGGCGCGG
>JAYVMK010000101.1:0-5528 GCA_043758995.1 Lichenibacterium sp.
CGCCGCGCGCCCACAACCATCGGCACGGACAGCGCCCGGGACGATGCCTTGTGGTGCCGTTCTCCGCTTCGATGCCAACGGTCGTCACAGCAGTCGAGGTGCCTTTCCCCGGCGACGCCTATCGCAGCCTTACGGTTTCGACCTGGGCCATCTGCAGCGCCGCAGCGAGTGTGTCCCATGCGAGACTCGACCGTGTGGCGGCCGGGACAGTTTTCCTCAGCGAGCATCTGTCAGCGATCGACCTCAAGCGTATTGAGGCTGGGCTTCGTCATGCCATCGGGCTTGCCAGATGACATGCAGATCCGCATATCTGTGTTCATCCCGCAAGGGACTTGCGGGGTTCCGGTGTGAACCGAGCCCTAAACGAGGCCGCTGGAGCGATCCGGCGGCTTTCGTGTATCCGGGACCCGCAGTCCGCCTCAGGCAAGGTCGGCGCTACAAGCTACGCTCGTGATCACCCTCCGCATATCTCCCGACGCTACCATCCTTACCTTCCTCAGCGCGCAGGCCCAGGCTACGGCCGCCGTGATCGGAACGGCGTGTCGCATGACGCCGGGCGAGGTTCGCTCCCGCTTGGCGCACCTGGAAAGCCTCAGGCATGTCACGAGTCGGCAGCATAAGGGGCCACCGCCGGCCCGGGTTTACCTGATTACGGTTGAAGGGCGCCGGAAGGTGCAGTCGTGATGCCCGCCAACCTGCAGCGCGTGGAATTGGCCTTCCCGGCCGAGGTCATGCTCCATGTCGTCGACCACGGCGCCGACACGAAGGATCCGTACGTTCAGCGCGTCCGTCGGCTGCTCCTTCGATCCTCACCGCCTGGATCCTGACCAACTCCCGCGTCGGCCTTCTCAGTACACATGCCCGCATGACGGCGTGTGGCTTTGTAGGCTTGCACACAACTAAGCTGTAGCGTTGCTCGACACCTTGGTGCATGGGGACCCCGACAACCTGACCAGGAGACCGAGCATGCCGAAGACCACCGCTACGAAAGCCGATACCGCCAGCACTCCCGTAAAAAAGGCCAGTGGCGCCCTGGGGAAGCCCGTGAAGCCCTCGGCGAAGCTCGCCGCGATCGTCGGCGCCGAGCCCCTGCCCCGCACCGAGGTCGTATCGAAGATCTGGGATCACATCCGGTCGAACAACCTGCAGGACCCGGCCGACAAGCGGACCATCGTGGCCGACGACAAGCTGCGCGCCATCTTCGGGAAGGACCGGGCGACCATGTTCGAGATGCAGAAGCTTCTCTCGCCGCATCTCACGGCCGCCTGACAGCCGTACTCGTAATCAGTGGGAGTAGGCCTCCGTTGGAGGTCTACTCGGCCGCTTCCTGGAGTGTGATAGATTGTAAGACGGAATGGACCGGGGAATTGCGTCCGAACGCGGCGACGACTTGGCTCGGCAGCTTGGTTGATGCGGCGTGGGCGGCGGCAGACCGTTCACTGGCTTTCGCCGCAGATGCTTCCAGCGAGATGACGCGAGTCTGAGCAGTCTCACAGCGAGCAGCCAGCTCAGAAATAGTGTCCTGGTCGGTCGAAGTTTGCACCTGAAGTTTCATGGCGAACTGTCGCCAATGCTCTATAGCTGGCTCGTGATCAGCTATGAGAGGGTCCTTCTCCGCCAGTTCCTGTCCAATATCTCGCATCTGGCGGCCAGGAATTCGATAGCTTTGGAGGCTTTGCCGAGCAGCACGTCCACGTGCTCCATCTCGGAAACAGGTACATCGCCATCATGAGGGAGAAAGTCGTCCTGCGCATCAACAGGAAGGCGCCGCTGGTCTTCTGAGGTGCTGAAGACATGGTTCATGAATTTGCCCACTTCGGCGAACCTGGCAAGGTCGCCCACGCAGCCCGGCACCGCTGTGTCATGAATGAACTTGTGAGAAACCACGTTGAATCCCCTGCAGACGACAGTTAACTTTTCGCCGCATTGTGGTGAATAGTACGTTAATCGAATAAGGACAGCTCACATAGACCGAGCATGTTCTTTGGCATTCCTGCCGACGCTATAGCGACCGGCGACTAGCGCCCGAATGGAGAGAGACGATGTCTGACCCCAGCCAAATCGCCCTCGCTGAAATGACCTCCGAGGTCATCGCAGCCTACGTGGCCAAGAATTCCGTCCCGCCGACCGAGATGCCGGCCCTGATCGCGTCCGTGCACGCGGCGTTCGGTAGCCTGGGCAAGGCGCCTGAGCCGCAAGCAGCCGCAGAGCCCTTAAAGCCCGCGGTGTCGATCCGAAAGTCTGTCACGGACGAGTTCATCATCAGCTTGGAAGACGGGCGCAAATTTAAGTCGATGAAGCGCTACCTCAGCCTTCTCGGCATGACGCCCACCGAGTATCGGACGAAGTGGGGCCTGCCCGCCGATTATCCGATGGTGGCCCCGACCTACGCGGTGAAACGCGCGGAGCTGGCGAAAGCGATCGGGCTCGGACGCAAGCGCCAGGAGAAGGTTGTCGAAGCCGCCCAGGAGCCCGAGGCCCAGCCCGATCCCGCTGCCAAGAAGCCCAGTCGTCGCGGCACCAATAAATCCTAAGCCGGGCAGGCCAGAAAGCGAGACCAAGCCGAGCTTCTCTGGGAGGTCAGAGCCTCCACCACCGTCCTTGTCTCAAAAGCGAGGAGCTGTTCGCATATCTCAGATCGCCGACGACGCGCTTCTGGTCGCCCTTGGCAGCGCCATCGAGCGGCATGCGCGCGCGTCTACGTCCCTCTACACGCGGAACAGCCAGCTTCGCTCACGCACCCTGGATCTGCCTCCGACGCAGCGCACGCCCACGAAGCGCAATCGGCTCGTCCAGGCCGGACTCGCCATCGAGGGTTGGGAGGGCGGGAACCGGGAGGGCGCGTATCACCTCGTGTGGGGACTGACGGCGCAAGGCTGGATGGCCTACGACGACCGCGCGTAGCTCCAGGCATGCGACAAGCTGCCGAGTTGTTGGGAGCTCCTCAATTTTCCGACACTGTTGGAAAATTAAGGGAGCTTCGATGCTCGGGTCAGAGGAAGTCACGCAACGAGAGGTGTTCTGCGCGCTGATGGCCGAGGTGACTTCGCGCCGTCCCGACATCGACGTGACGGACATTCCCTGGCGGTTACGGGTCGCTGCGGCCGTTCGCAGGATGACGGAGCGCAAACCCACCGACCGCGAGGCCGAGATCGCGGCCCTCATCGTTGACGCGCCAGTCGTCGACGGATCCAGCGCGTGCAATTGGCTGTAGTAGCCGAGCTGGCGCTATGGCAGATTAGGCCGTCTCATCAGAGAGGCGGTGATGATCGGTGCATCCGACATCGTCGGGGCCGTCCTGCTAGGTGGCATCGTGGCAACTCTTGCCTTATGGCTGATCAGATGCGGCCGCATGCCGTGATGATGCCGAGGTTGTTGCGCTGATGGACATCGTACTGAGTGGCTGAAGTATTTTAACCCGAAGCGGCTTTGAATCGGCACAATGCCAGAAGTGTTGTCATTCATCGCTTCACGTTGGGCGACACCATTAATGTGCCGCCCTGTCATCAATACTCAATGGCAGCGACGAACAGAGGACTTTCTTAGCCCGAAAGGGGTTCGCACGGTGCGAGTGACGGTGTTGCAACCGTGCATGCCGAACCGGCCTCGGGACATGCTGCGCGTAACGGTCACGTTGCCTCTGTGGATAGTGCGGCTCGCCGAGTAGCCGTTCGGGCCATACTTCTGCGTCGTGGTGACCTGGGCCATGGCAGCAGGCGCGCTCGCGGCCAACATCACGGCGGCGAGCAGGGACAGGGTAGCGCGCTTCATCGTTGTCTTCTCCTTGCCGGCGATCTGCGGCGGCAATGAAGATAAACTGGCTCACTTAGCTTGAGCATAACATGAACGGCGTAGTCTTTTCTCAGGGTTGCTGTGCTTACGCCTCTCACCAAGCAGCGGCCATCGGCTCGACGACCGTAGGATCATCGTCGCCGGCGCCGGTACGGTTGACCCGGCTCGAGACGATCCATTCCTGCAGGGCACTCTCGGCCGCGGACTTCAGCGACTCGGGGCCGAGCGACCCATCAAGCCATCCGTCGAATTCCTCGACGCCGGGGAGCACCGGCATGCGCTCGTGGCACGGCTCCATCCAAGCGCTCGCCCCCGACACGATGACGGTGGCGGATAGCACCTCGTCGCCGCTCGCCGGATCCGTCCAGCGATGCCAGAGGCCCGCGAAGGCCAGGACAGGCGATCCATCGCCGGCGGTGAACAGATGCGGGATCTTCTCGCCCTTGCCGCCGGTCCACTCGAAGAACCCTGACGCCGGGATGATGCAGCGCCGCCGCTTGAAGGCATCGCGGAACATTGGCTTTTCCGCCACCGTCTCGGCCCGGGCGTTGAAGGTTGCAGGGACCTCCTTCAGCGGCTTCTTCCACCACACCGGCACGAGACCCCAACGCATGGAGACGAGTTCGCGGCCGCCGTCAGCTTTCCGGATGACATCAATCATCGTCGTCGGTGCGATGTTGCACCGGGGTCGGAGGTTTTTGCCGCGCCGATGACACTGAGGAAGGCGTGGACCTCGGACCGGGTGTAGCGCTGGGTGAATCGCCCGCACATGCGCTCTCACTCCGCCGGAGCGCAAGCGTCAGGTCGCTGCTCCTGCACGTCGATCTCCTCATATGCGGTCCGCTGCCGACGACACAAAAGTTGAACAAGTTTCATTGTCACAACCGCGTGTGTAATAAAACGTTAACCATGCTGGCATTATTTATTCATTAACCGGAGGGATCGGCCATGTCAGCGCTGACCAAATTGTATGCTTCTCGTGAGGCCAAGACCTCTGCCGCCGACAGGCACGAGAGGATCATGCCGAAGGTCCTGATGCCGACAGCTCTTGGCGTAGTCACTGGTCCGCGGCGTAGCCCCGAGGAGGCTGCACGTATATCCGACGTCGAGACGCAGATATCGAAAGCAGTCCTCGACGATCGCAACAAGACCAAGCCGCGCGAGTATACATCGGCTCTTGACGTCCTCGAGAACGTCAACGTGGCCTTTGCAGACCTACTTGAGAAGCTTACGGAGTCAGAGGCCGTCAAAGACGACTTTGCGGCAGAGTGCGACAAGCAGGATCTGGCAATCCAGCAGCTTCAACGCGACCTCGACACGTCAAAGCGCCGGTCCGAAGACCTCGAAATGCAAAATGTCGAACTGGGTGACAAGCTGATGGGAGAATCCCACCGTGCCTCGAGCTGGGAACTTAAGACATCGCAAGCCGAGCAGGCGCTGGCAGAAGCCCATCGTCGGATCGATGACCTCGAAGAGGTTTGCAAGACGTTGCACGACGGTATCTACGCCGTTTTCGGGACTAACTCGCCGGTCCAGAAAGCCATGACGTCGCTGGGCAAGAACTAATCTACAGAACAGGGGCGCGCCGGTGTGTGAACAGGCGTTGAAAATTGGCTCTGGCGCAAACTTGGTGCAGAAGGCGATGAATCCCGAGTGACTCCAGCGGCGTAGGCGCTTCGGCCAGGGAGGGCCGGATCGCATGTCGCATCGAACTGTGCCGCTCGAGCTTACCCCGG
>JAYVMK010000102.1:0-4252 GCA_043758995.1 Lichenibacterium sp.
TCATGCTCGGAGGCAGGCGCAACCCGCTCAAGCGCTCGCTCAGATCTCCAGTTGTGCCCTACCTCTCAGGAAGCCCTTCCGCGAGAGCGGGTTCGTCCAAGGGTCGGGTTCAGACGATGTCCTGCGCCCCGGTGACGGTCGCCACGCGCGGGACCACTCCATAGAGGATCAGGTCGACGAGGCTCTCGGCCGCAGCGTCGACTTTGCCGTCGTCGAGCACGCGGGACTTGTCGAGCGCGACGATCTCGGAGGCATAGTTCGCGTAGAACTCCGTCGAGGCCCAGATCAGGAAGAACAGGCGCATCGGGTCGATCTGGCGGAGGCGAGACTCGCGCGTCCAGGTGGCGATTAGGTCGAGCTTGGCACTGAGACGAGGTGCGAAGGTATCGACGAGGAAATCCCTGAGCCTGAGCCCGCCGCGCAGCATCTCGCCCGCCACGATGCGCGATGCGGCAGGATGCGTATGCGAGATGTGCATCTTGGCCTTAATATAGGCAGCGATCGCTTCAGCGGGCGAGGCGGTCGGCTCGATGTGGTCGAGCTCCTCAAGCCAGGTCTCCAACATCCGGCGCAGCACCGCGTCATAGAGGGACGCTTTGCTGCCGAAATAGTAATGCACCGTCGCGGTTGGCATCCTTGCAGCCCCGGCGATCTCCACCATAGTCGCGCCGGATAGGCTGTTTCGCGCGAAGATTTCCGCCGCTGCGTCGAGAATCCTAACCTGCGCGGCGTCTCGGATTCGTGCCTTCGCGGCCCGTGCGGCCGCCGTCCTGCTACTCATACGATCCTTCCCGGCGACCTCGCGCTGGCACGGCCGTTGCTACGATCCTGACGAGATGATCAGGATCGTGAGGCTGCCCCATGATCGCCGCCGACTTCGACTATGCCCGGCCCGGGTCGTTGGGTGAAGCCTTGGACCTGCTCTGCCGTCCCGGCGCCTTGGCCCTCGCCGGAGGACAGAGCCTGCTGCCGCTGCTTGCGGATCGGAGCATCGCGGCGGATCTCCTCGTCGATATCGGCCGGCTGACAGAGCTTCGCCGGGTCGTCGTCGAAGAGGGCCAGCTGGTCATCGGCGCAGGTGCGACGCTTACGGCCGTATTGGTCGAAAAGGGGTCCGGGTTCGTCCCTCTGCTGAGGGAAGTGCTAAGGTCATCGGCTCCGCCGCCATCCGAAATCGCGGCACGCTGGTGGGAAACTTGGTCCGCGCGAGCCCCAATAGCGAACTGCCCGTGGCGATGGCAGCGCTCGACGCGATCTTCGTGCTGCATAACAACGCCGGACATCGAGAGGTGCCGGTCGGCGCCTTCTTCCTCGGTCCGCACCGCACCGCGGTCGCGCCCGGCGAACTCGTCACCGAGATCCGGATCCCCCTGCCGCCCTCCCGCGGCGTGGCGAGTGGCTTCGCCGAAGTCGCGGCGCGAGCCGGCGCGCCGCCTCTCTGCTGCGTGGCCGCCGTTCTCGAGGTCGACGACGAAGGGCGAGTGCAGAAGGCACGCATCGCCGCAGGTGGCGTCACCGGGGCGCCGATGCGCTGGCCCGAAGCGGAAGCCGCGCTCGTCGGGCAGCTCGTCTCGTCGGCACTTGTCGCGCTCGAGCGCTGTCGCGAGCCGGTCGTCATCCCGTCTGCGGATCTGCCCAACGCGGATTACGCGCGGGACGTGCTTGCCGTGCTGACTCGCCGGGCCGTCGCTGCGGCCGTCGCCCGGCTCGGTGCCACACCGACGGCGGAGAACAATCGATGAGGATGCCATCCATGGACGTCTCGGTCAGGATCAACGGCCAGGACACCCTCTGCTCCGTCAGCCCGCGCCTTCTTCTTTCCGAACTGCTCCGCGACGACCTCCGCCTCACCGGCACCCATGTGGGCTGCGGGACCGGCGCCTGCGGAAGTTGCACGGTCCTGCTCGATGGAGAGCCGGTTCGCTCTTGCCTGGTTCTCGCGGCCCAGGCCGACGGCGCAGCCATCGAGACCGTCGAGAGCGTCGGCACGCCGGAGTCCCTCCATCCGATCCAGGCGGCGCTCCGCGAGCATCACGGACTGCAGTGCGGCTTCTGCACGCCAGGCTTCGTCATGTCGGCTGTCGCCCTGTTCCGGCGCTCGGCCCGACCCAGCAGGGACGAGATCGATGAGATGATGCAAGGCCATCTCTGCCGCTGCACCGGATACCGCAACATCGTCGAGGCGCTCGTGTCGGTGGCGAACGCAGGAGAAGCGTGAAATGGCGGCAGGTCGTCTGGTCGGGTCACCCGTCCTTCGGCGCGAAGATGCGCGGCTGCTGCTCGGCCGAGCCCGTTTCGTGGCCGATATCGAGGCCCCTCATATGCTCCACATGGCTGTCGTCCGCTCGGCGGTGGCTCATGGCACGATCGAGCGGGTATCGGTGGACACGGCACGGGCCTTGGCGGGCGTCAGGCTGGTTCTCACCGGCGCTGACGTCTCAGACTACGGGAAGCTGCCCTCGATCGATCTCGCGGGTCCGGGCAATGCCGCGACCCAGCGCATGCTCGCACTCGAGCGGGTCCGCTTCGTGGGCGAGCCCGTGGCGATCGTCGTCGCCGACGATCCCTGGATCGCGGCCGAGGCTGCCGCACTCGTCGAGACTGCTGTCGCGGCCTTGCCGGTCATGCTCGACGCCGAGGCCGCGGCGGAGAACCGGGACACCCTGCTCTACGCTGACCTCGGCACCAACGTGATCCACACCTGCCGCCAGCAGGTCGGCGACGTGGATCCGGCCTTCGCCTCGGCCCACCTCGTCGTAGAGGACACGTTCCGTATCCACCGCTACATTGCGGCGCCGATGGAAACCCGCGGGGTCCTGGCCGACCCCACGGGGCAGAGCAACCGCGTCACGGTGACGAGCTCGACGCAGTTCCCACATCTGCTACGCGGCTTTCTCGCGGGCGTGCTCGGCATGGCGGAGTCCGACATCCGGGTCGTGGCGCCCGATGTCGGCGGCGGCTTCGGGGTCAAATGCGAATTCTATCCCGAAGAGGTGCTCGCCACCCTCGCGGCCATCAGGCTCGGGCGTCCCGTGCGCTGGATCGAGAGCCGGGAGGAGCATTTCGTCGCCACCACCCATGCCCGCGAGCAGGTCCACCACGTCCGTGCGGCGGTCGATGCCGAGGGGCATGTTACGGCCGTCACGCTCCGATCCGTCACGGACAATGGCGCGGCCGCGGCGACGCTCTCGGTCACGCCGGCATCGATCTCCTCCGCTATGCTGCGGGGGCCTTACGCGATCCCGAACTACCGGGCCGAGTCGCACTCCGTCGTGACCAACAAAACGCCGCTCGCCGTCTACCGCGGTGCGGGGCATCCCCAGGCGGTCCTGTGCATGGAGCTCACCATGGAGCGGATCGCCCGGGAGATGGGCATCGACCGGGTGGAGCTGCGCCGGCGCAACATGTTGACGCCCGCCGACATGCCGAGCGACCGCGGCACCGCGATCGTCCTGGCCGGCCAAGTCGTCTACGACAGCGGCGATTACCCGGGTTGCCTCGATCGTGCGCTCGTACTGGCGGGTTGGGAAGATCGCGAGCGTCGCGATGCCGAGGTCCGCGCTCGCGGCAAGCTGCCCGGCACCGGCATTGCCTGTTTCGTTGAGGAGACCGCGATCGGCCCTTATGAGACGGGCCAGGTCCGGGTCGACGGCGGCGGGCGGGTCACGGTCCTGACCGGCGCCTCGCCGCACGGGCAGGGAACGGCGACCGCCATCGCCCAGCTCGTCGCCGACGAACTCGAGATCGACATCGACGGCATCACGGTGCTCCACGGCGACACCGATGTGGTGCCCGACGGGGTCGGAACCTTCGCGAGCCGGGGCGGCGCGGTGGCGGGCGCGGCCGCACGCCTCGCGGCCCGTAAGGTGAAGAATAAGGCCCTGGTGGTCGCGGCCGGTATGCTGCAAACGGCGCCCGAAGACGTGACCTGGGCCGAGGGGGAGGCGCGTGCGCGGTCGGGTGCCAGCGTGTCGCTCGCGGCCATCGCCGGCCGGGCTACCGCCTGGAACGCGCTGCCTGACGGCCTGTCGTCCTTCAACCTCGACGACAAGGCGCACTACCAAGTTCCCGGCATCGCCTTCGCGAACGCGACGCATGTGTGTTCGCTCGAGATAGATCCGGAAACCGGCGCGGTCGAGATCACGAACTACGCAGTCGTGCACGACTGCGGCACGGTGATCAACCCGATGATCGTAGAGGGACAGGTGCTGGGCGGCCTCGCCCAGGGGCTCGGCGGCACCTTGTTCGAGGA
>JAYVMK010000103.1:0-7466 GCA_043758995.1 Lichenibacterium sp.
CATAGTCCTGTATTCGGAGCCGATCTTGTATCCGCCGAGCCAGATGGCATCGTCGGTCAGCAGTTCCTCGCCGGCCGCCACCGCGTCCTCTAGGGCGAGCGCACGGCGGAACCTCTGCTGCGAGGTCTCGACCGTCCGGAGCCGGCGCACGTTGGGCGCGTCGGCGAAGTCGGTGGTGGGAGGCGAAGATCGGGCAGCAGTGGTTTGCGCGAGGGCGGAGGGCTCGATAGACCGAGCCGCCTCGGCTGCAGCCTCCAATGCGGGGGTGCTGTGCGGCACACTCTGGCGCGGGAACTCCACCAGCACGCCGTTGTCCTTGGCGGCCTGGCGCAGCACGGCGTCGATCATGTCGCGCGGCTTGATCTTCTTGACCTCGGCGCGCACCTCGGCGGAGCGCTCCGCGATGATGCGACCCTGCTCCTTGCGGGCGGCAGCGACCGCCTCGGCCGGATCGATGCCGGCCAGTTCGAAACAGACCGCCTCGCCGAGGAACGCTTCGCCATCCGGCGAGAACAGAACGGCCCGGCCCATGTCGGCGCGATCCATGCGCACCAGCACGCGCTCACCAATCAAACCCGGAGCGTGGTAGCGGCTGCCGTCGATGCGGATGCCGTTCTTGTGGACCGTGCGGATGCCGTCCTTGCCCGCGATCGGCTGCAGCAGCACGTCGAGCGCGCGGACGTCTACGGCCCTGGTCACGCCGATGTAGCCCGCTGCGGCGGCAAAGGGCGTCACGCCATTCAGAGCCTGGTGGGGGGCGTGCGCGTAGACCTCCGCAGCCCAGCGGTCGCTGTAGCTCTGCAACTCGGCCGCCGAAAGTTCGACCGAGAAGGCGTTGTGGTCGGTATCGCCGAGGCGTTGGGCGAAGGCTCGACGGGCCTCGATCACTTTGCGCTCGGCGACGTTGTGGCCGCAGAAGCCGGGCAGCAGCGGCGCGAAGTCGTGCTGGTAGGTGTGGATCGCTCGCTCGATCTGGCCTTTCTCCCAGGGAGAGAAGGGCGTCGACGTCTCGACATCGATCCCAAGGCCGAGGAACAGGCGCTTGGACGACTTGGCAACGAAGTCCGACCCGTTGTCGGTCTTCAGCCGCTCGCAGGCGTGCCAGGCCAGCAGCGCACGGCGCATCAGGTCTCCCACAGCCGAGGCGCGAGGCGTCGGCGTGACGTGGACGATGAGGCGGCGCGAGTAGAGATCTATGGCCACATAGACCGACTGGCGACCGTCGAGGGTGAGGACGTCCACCGGACTAGCGTCGATCATCCACAGCTCGTTAAGCCGGGTGACCTGATGCGAGTTGTTGCCGGAAACGCGATACTTGTTGTTGAACGCGTCGGGGTTGGTGAGCTTGGCTAGGACGACCTTCTCACTGATCTTCAAGTTCGCCTTGGCGAGCCGAACTGTGCGCTCAGTTGGCAGAGCAGTGCTCGGGAAATGATCCGTCAGGTTCTTGAGGATGTTCTTCGCCGACAGGTGCGGTTGCGCCACCATCAGCGCCAGCATGCGGGTGCGAACCTCTGGCTGCTCCAGCATGCCCTTGCCGCGGCGCTTGGCGCCCGGGTCGACGGCGAGGCGGTGAAGCGTGCCCCTCTTCACCTCGCCGCGCCACCGATGGACGGTGCGCAGGGCGAGTTCGGGCAGGGCCTGCCGGATCCAGGCGTCGACCGCGATGGTGCCGAGGTTATAGCGCCCGATGAACACAGTGTCGGCGGTTGTCACGCTGTGCCCTCCTTCCTGGCGAAAGCGATCGATGGCGGCGAGGACCGCGAGCCGCGCGTCGCGGTTCTCTGCGGCGGGTTGGGTCAGGCGGGCGGCGGCCGGCTCGCGAGAGGCGCGGGCCGAGAGGTCGTCCGAGCCCGCCACCTTGGCGATGGCGGCGGTGTTGAGCGCCGCCCGGGCAGCGGGCGGCAGCAGGTCGACGTGGAATTCCACCGCGCCGTTGCGCCGTGCGCCCTGGCGCACCATTCCGTCTCGGCCCAACCAGTCCTGGCGACCCGCGTAGTCCAAGACGCCGCGCTTGGTGGTTGGCAGTCCCGGCAGCTTCAGGCCGGCGATCTCGGACGCGGTGAGCCAGGTCCGCATGGCTACTCCGAACGCGGTGGTAGGGTACCGTCGCGGACCGCCATGAGAGTGGCCAGGACGGCACGAAGGTGAGCGTCGGCGAGGTCCGCCTGTGCCGGGGTGAGGCTCGAGGCCCGCCCCGTGCGGGGCAGCCCCTGCGAACGGGCCGAGATCTCACGCCGGACCTCGCCGATCTGGGCGTCGATGGTGACGCCGCCGGGCGTCATCAGTGCGTGCTCTTGGCGGGCTTGCGCCCACCGCGAGAGGGAGCGGGCAAGGGCGTCTGAGCTGTCGACGATGGCTGCACCGTAAGGTAGGCGGCCTTGATGTCGTGAAGGAACTCCAGCCTCGTGGCCTCGTTCGCCTTCCCCCACCCGTCGTGCAGCTTCGCTAACGCCACCCCTTGCGGATCTCCGCCTTCTGGTGGCGGCGGCTCATCGCCGATCGCGACGCGGGCCGCATGAACCGTCTTGGCGCCGTCGAGCATCGCCTGCGCCAGGTTGCGCCGCTTAATCGGGTTTCCCTCGCGGCCGAGGTCCTGCAGCTTGCTCTCGTTGTTGGCGAGCGGCGTTCCCCGGATCAGGCGGATCGTGTCAGGATCGAGCGCCTTCACCGCCGCTATCGCGCGTTGAACAGTGCGCTCTGAACGGCCGATCTTCTCGGCCACTTCGGCGGTGAAACGGGGCGACGGCGACCAAGTCGACAAATCTGTCGACTTGATCGCGGAGGCATCGCTACGGCGATCTCCACCATGCGTCGCTCTGAGCCCGAGACGCTCCTCGATTTCTTTCCGCTCGATGTAGAAGATGCCGAAGTCGAGCTTATCCAGCTCGCGCCGCATCAGGTTTTCTTCGATCTCCGCGAGACGCGCCTCGTCGTCGTCGAGGTGGCGCACCGTCGCTCGGATCGTCGACCAGTTCAGCGAGGTCGCGGCGGCGATGCGATGCGCGCCAATGACCAAGCTGTACTTCAGAGAGGGGTCGGCGCTTTCGAACGGGCGCACCGTGATCGGCGTGTCCATGCCCTTCTCTTCGAAGGACGCGGCCAGCATCTGGACCCAGGCCTGATCGACGGCGCGAATGCGCTGCGGGATATAAATCGCGGACACGGAGAGGAAGAAGCCGGTCGAGCCGGCTGGGATAGGCTCCGGGGGGAGGAAGGGCTCAGGCGACGTCACGCTGCGTTCCTTTGATTGCTGTCTCGGCGGATACCGGATGCGTCGAACCACTCGGGCCAGATCGTGCTGACGTGCTTGCCGAGGTGATCAGCGATGGCGACGTTAGCCCGCGTGTGAGGCTTGATGAGCGCCCAGGAGAGGGACTGCCGGCTCAGCCCGTTCAGACGTGCCAGTCCGGCGAGGGTTGTCCCGCCCTTCCGCACCGCGGCGATCACATCCGCCCGGTGCCAATTTTGCCTGGCGTGCGCTACCATCGTCGGCGGAACTCCGGTTAACCAGGTTTGAACCATCAAACTTGGTTGATGTAGCCAGGTGCGGTTAGTTATGTCAATCGAATTTGGGCCTCGGTGCCGAAAATGGTGACCACCAATGACCAATTAGCAGCGGCGGTCGCCCGTCGGCTGAAACAGCTCGTGGCCACTCCGGGCATGCGCCAGCGCATTCTTTCGCAGGGGGTGCCCTCAAGCACGCTGCAGCGTCTGTCAGGAGGCAAAAATGTACCTCAGACAGACAGCCTGGTGCGGATCGCTGAGGCAGCGAACGTCAGCTTAGACTGGCTCGCAGGCCTCACGGATGATCGTGATCCAGTACCAGAGGCATCATCCGTGGGTATGATCTCTAGGGTCTCTGCAGCGGTCCCTGACGGTTTTGTGGCTGTGCCCACATTCAATGTTCAAGCGTCCGCAGGAAACGGGTCTTTGGCCTCATCGCCCGAAAATGAAGAGGCTGACCTTGTCGCGTTTCGTGAGGTTTGGTTGCGCAGCCTCGGGTTTCTTCCTGGTCGGGTCCATATCCTTTGGGCGTCCGGCGACAGCATGAACCCGACGATCCGCGATGGTGACATGCTTCTCGTAGACCGAACCATAGATCGGGTCGTCAATGACGGAATTTACGTGGTCGTTGCTGCAGGAGCGGTCAGGGTCAAACGTATCTCTATTCGACAGAACGGAAGCGTTCTGCTGCGATCCGACAATGACCGCTACGAGGCGGAGACGATCCCATCCGACGAGGTTCCGTCGCTTATCGTCGAGGGTCGAGTTCGATGGGTCGGCGGTCCGATCTGAGGAGGTGACAATGCGCTGGCTATTCCTGGTGGCATTGACTGTGGTGACTTTGAGCAGTCCAGCGCTGGCCCAGCAGTGGATACCGCCTCGACCAGGAGGCGACATGTGTTCAGGGTGGGTTGATGCCGGTCATCGTCAGGCCTGTTTTGCGAAAGAGGCGGAAGACCAAGCGCGCGACGAACACCGCCGGCAGGTCGAACGGGATCGAGTGAACGCCATTGTCGGTGCCGAGAAGAGCCGTCTTGCGGCGGAGCGGGAGGCTGCTGCTGCTCGGCAACAGCAGGCTTTGGCCGAGATGGCCGCACAACGCCGTGCGGATGCAGATGCGGCCGAAGCAAGGAAGGCCGCCGAGCAGAGGTCGCAGGCGGAACGTTTAGCAAGAACTCAGGCAGCGGCGGCTGAGGATGCCGCCGACGCGTTCAAAAGAGTGGACCCCCTAGATCTGAAGGTTTCGCCCGATGACTTTCTCGGTCGCTCCCTGAAGATCTCCGGACTACGGTGCTATGCGCCATCACCAACAGGCCGGCGCTGTATCGATGACCAGGCACTGGTACTAGTCCAATTATCAGCAATTGAGCCGGTCGAGGTTCAGCGCTTGATTGATCATGCCTGCACATCATTCAGGGTGGCGATGAATGATGATGCCTGCCGCTGGACCGCCCGTTTCGTGCTCGATGACTATTCCTTTAAGCGGACCGACGAAGGTGAACGCGTGGTCGTGCTGCTGCCCGAGCATGTCGATCTCTCGCAAGAGCGGTGAACCGTGAAACTCGTCACGGAGAGATGGATCCCATACTCCCCTCTTCATCTCCGGTTCAATCCCGCCGCGTCGGCCGGGTGGTCCGGAGCACCTCATGGTTTATCGCGTCCCCTACGTCGAAGTGAACGGCCCTTCGGGCGACAACCTCGTGCCGGTCTGGGGCTCCAAACTCCTTTCCGTGAAGGTCGTGTCCTATCTGGACAACATGATGGACGAAGCCACGATCACGTTCTCGAACGGGCCGCCCTATTTCACCTCGCCCCCGAATGAGACCGCGTTCAGCGTCAAGCTGGGCTGGTCGAAGGGCAGCGCCGTGGACAAGGGCACCTTCTACCTGCAACGCGTCCACCTCAGTGGCAGCCCGCAGCAGGGGGAGCGGGTCTCTTACATCTGCCGCGCTAGCGCTTTCGACATCGGGCTGAACAAAGTGGGGAGCCAGCACTTCGCAGAGGATAACGGTAACACCACCCTTAATGACGTCTTCCAGAACCTGTTCAAGGGAACTGGAAAGACTGTCGAGGTCGCCCCGGAGATTGCCGGCAAGCCTATCCCCGATGGCTATTACCTGCAGCATAATCAGACGGCACTCGATGCGGGACAGGATCTCGCACAGAACAACCGAGCTGTGGTCAAGGCCCAAGGCGGAAAGATTATCGTCCTCCCGCTCGATGCCGGGGTCAGCGTGAGCGCCAGCGCGCTCGCAGGGATCTCGATCGACCACGGCGCCTGCTACGAATACGATTGTGAGGTCGAACCCCGCTTCCGGTATTCCTCGGTCGCCGTCTCGTGGTTCGACCCGACCTCTGGTAAGTCCAAGACGGAAAGCTCTCCGAATGTCTCCGGCGGCGGTGACGTCGGCGGATTGCCACATCTCGCATCGGGCCAATACGATGCCCAGGCACAGGCCGACGCATACGCGGCCGAGCTAGGGCGCGAGGAGTTCACGGGGCTTTTCGTGATCCCCGGCTCTGAAACCGCGACGGCCGGCGCCTACGTGACTACCACCGGCTTCCCCGACCCGATCGACGGCGCCAAGCTCCAGTGCATGACGCTGACCGACGAGTGGTCGGCCGAAACGGGATGGCACACCACGGTCGAGGTTCAGCAGGTGCCGAGCTGACCCCTCATCGCGCATCCCGAGCGGCCGGATCCCGAGTGCCGGGAGGGGGCGCGCGGGTCATGATCGAGACCGTCGCGAAAAACGGCCGCTGAGCCGCCTCGCCACGCGAGCCCCATCGTCATGGCGATTTTGCGCTATAGCCTGCCCAAGTGCTTCAATGGTGCTTTAACGCTCGATTTGAGCGGGACCGCTCGCCCCCGATCGGCGGGCTGACCCGCGCGCCGCGATCGAACCCGTGAACGGCGTCACGGGGTGCCCGCCAGAACCGGCCCTTACGGTTCGGGCCATGGACCTTCGCCTTGCCCTTCTCGACGCCTCCGCCGTCGCTCTGACCACCGGCATCACCGCCGGGGCGGTCACGCTGGCGGCGGGCGCTGACGCGCCGCTGCCGGAGTGGATCAAGATCACGCCGGCCGGCAAGGCCAGCACGCGGGACGGCCGCTCCTACACTTTCGATCCGGCTCTGCTGGCCGCCCGCTTCACGTCGGACGCCGTCGACCTCGCCGTCGACACGGATCACTCCGTGGCGCTGCTCGCGCCGAAAGGCGAACTGCCCAACGTCGTCGGCTACGTGAAGGCGGTCGAGGCGCGCGACGACGGCACCTGGGGCAAAGTCGATTGGCTCAATGCGACCTCGGCCCGGAAGCGCCTGCGCACCCATCGCTACGTGTCGCCGACCTTTCATCACGACGACAAAGGCAACGCGACCTGGCTGCACTCGGTCGCGCTCGTGTCCGCCCCCGCTCTCCCCAACATGGGCGCTCTCGCTCACGCCGCCCCCCACCAGGATGCACCCATGAAGAATATCGCCAAGGCGCTCGGGCTGTCCGAGACCGCCGATGAAGCCGCGTGCTTGGTGGCTCTCGCCGCCCGCACCGAGGTGAAGCCTCTCGCGGTCGCGCTGGGCTTGCCCGACACGGCGGATGCGCCGGCGCTGCTTCAGGCCGCCACCGCTCTGAAGGCCAGTGCCGGCAGCGCATCCCTGGTCGCCACCCTGCAGGGGGAACTCGCCACCACGAACGGCCGGCTCGCGGCCGTGGTCAAGGCGGGGCGCGATCGCGACGTGTCCGAGATGCTGGGCGGTGCCCTGAAGGATCTCAAGATCCTGCCGACCGACGTCGACCACTTTACCAAGCTGTCCGCGACCGACGAGGGCTTCGCCACCGTGAAGGCCATGCTGGCCGGCCGCGTGCCGCTGCTCGCGCCCTCCGGCCTCGACGGGCTGGTGCCGCCGACCGGCAGCGACGCCACGGTCAACCCCGTCACGCTCGCCGTCGAGGCGCAGAA
>JAYVMK010000104.1:0-4643 GCA_043758995.1 Lichenibacterium sp.
CCACCTAATACATGCCTATAAGGGACTGCGTGAGGACCCATTCCCATACCTCCTCGGAAGAACAGACCGACGATCGGCAACACCTCGGTCCTATTTGTGGCTGACCTTAAAGTGTTATCAACGTCCGATGCATATCGCCGGCCTCAACCGAACCTGCAGAAGGCTTTCGACAGCCTCTATGCTGAGCGCCACGTCACTCATGCGGGGCCGCGCGTCGGCCTTGAGCCACTCGGCGATCAGCCGTGCGCTACTGCGTGCCAGCAGCTCGTAACTCGTTAATCGACCATAATTACTCGGTGACGAGAGGGAAGCGTCGGCACATCGCTCGACTACGCATCTCCCTAATCCATCTTGCCCGAAAAATCCGCACTACTGCTTGTTTTAAGTCGTTGACCCCCCGTCACGTATATGTGACGGATACGTGCGGTTGGAGGTCATTCTGTGGTCGTGGAGAGAGGGTCTTTGACGATGCACCTGTTGAGCGCCCTCGTGATCCAGGGTGCCGTACAGGAGGTGGTCGTGCCTGCTTTGCAGGCGAACGGCTTACACGTCACCTGCACGTTCGAGCCGACAACCGTTCTTGAATCCGCTATCCGGGACGGTGCGCGGGGCGACGTGCTGGTAGCGGTGGACACCGTCGTCGACGCCTTGATTGCTGCCGGCATCCTGGTTGGTCCGATCGCTCTCGTGGAGACCGGGATCGGCGTCGCGGTAGAGGCCGGGGCGCCGCAGCCAGACCTCTCGACTCTTGCAGGGTTTACGGCGACGCTGCGGGAAGCGCGCTCCGTCGCATATTCGCGCAAGGGTGCCAGCGGCATCGCCTTTGCGGCGTTGCTGAACAGGCTCGGCCTTGCGGCGGAGGTCAACGCTCGCGCCACAATCATTGAAAAGGGCTTGGTCGCCCAAGCCCTGCTGGATGGCCGGGCGGATCTCGCGATCCAGCAGGTCAGCGAGCTCAGGACCGTTCCGGGCATTCAGGTCGCGGGCCCGCTGCCGCCCGAGATCCAGGTCACCACACGGTTTTCGGCCGCCATCTTTGCCGACGCGTTGCAACGTCCCGCAGCGCGGGACCTCATGGCGGCGCTGCAGTCCGAGGCCGCCCGGGCCAGTTATGTCGCCTACGGGCTGATCCTCGCCGACGACGCCGTCGTTTCCCCGACGATCGCGGAGCGGCGCCAGTGAGCTACAGCTTCGACTTCGGCTTCCTGGACCAGTACTGGCCCGATTTGCTTCTGGGCGTCTGGCAGACACTGCGGATGACGCTGCTGTCCGTGATCCCGGGTTTCGCCCTCGGCACCGGCTGCGCGCTCGGCCGGGTCTACGGCCGACCCGCCACGGTTCGTTGCGTCAAAATCTATGTCGAGATCATTCGCAACACCCCCCTGGTGATCCAGGTGTTCTGGTTGTTTTTTGGTCTCGCGGCGCTTCACCTGCACGTCCCCGCGATGCTGGCCGCAGTCGCAGCCCTGGCGCTGAACGCGGGAGCTTACACGGCCGAGATCATGCGGGCCGGCTTCGAAGCTATCCCCAAGAGCCAGCTAGAGGCGGCCGCGAGCCTCGCCTTATCGCCTGCCCAGATCGTTTGGTCGATCGAGATTCCGCAGGCAGTCGAGCGCATGTATTCGGCTCTAGTCAGCCAGTTCATTCTCATGCTGCTGGCCACCTCGATCATGTCGCAGATCTCGGCCGACGAACTCACCGGCATCGCCGACCTTATCCAGTCCTTCACGTTCCGCAGCTTTGAGGCTTACCTAGTCGTGGCCGTGCTGTACCTGATGCTGGCCGCCGGCCTGCGCTGCGCCCTGCTGGTAGGCGCCGGCCGTGCCTTTCCTCGGCTGCGTGCCGCGAACGGGGGCCGCTGAGCCATGATCCTCGGCCTCACATCGGATCAGCTCGGCTACATGATGAAAGGCGTTGGGTGGACCGTCACTCTGTCGATCCTGGGGCTGGCCGGCGGCTCGCTGCTGGCTCTGCCTATCGCCCTGGGCCGCCTGCGCCGGCGCGGCATCCTGCGACTTGTCGCAAGCGCCTTTATGTACGCGGTGCAGAGTATCCCACTCCCCGTGCTGATGTTCGTGGTCTATTTCGGAATCAGCATCGGCGGCTTTAGCGTGCCGGTCCTGGCCGCCGCTGCCGCCGCGCTCGCCATCAACGCGGCCGCGTTCCTGGGCGACATCTGGTATGGCGCCATCCGGTCGGTGCCGTCGGTGCAGTGGGAGGCCAGCGACGCCCTGGCGCTGACGCCCGCACAAACCATGGCTTACGTGATCCTGCCGCAAGCGTTCCGCATCTCCATTCCGCCGACCGTCGGCTTCTTCGTGGCCCTGATCAAGAATACATCCTACGCGGTAGTAATCGGCGCTCCTGAGCTGACCTACAGCTCGCGAGTCATCAACAACACGACCTTCGAGCCCTTCGTGATCTTCAGCCTGTCCGCGGTCCTCTACTTCGCGATCTGCTACCCCCTATCATTCCTGAGCTTCAGGCTCGAACGAGCCAGAGCCCGCGGCTAACGCCCTCGCCCGAGCCGGAGTAACCCGCATGTCCGAGGCCCCGATTGTCAGCTTTTCCAAGGTCAGCAAGAGCTTCGGTGCGCTGCAAGTGCTGAGCGACCTCAGCTTCGACGTGCAGCGCGGATCCGTGCTCACCCTGATCGGCCGCTCCGGCTCGGGCAAGAGCACGGCGCTGCGATGCATCAACGGCCTCGAGCGAGTGACGGGCGGCACGCTACACGTACTCGGCCGTGCTTTGCACGAGCCGGACGTGAACCTCCGCAGCCTGCGCCAGGAGGTCGGCATCGTGTTCCAAAGCTACAATCTCTTCCCGCACCTCACCGTGCTGCAGAACATCATGCTTGCGCCGCGCAAGGTTCGAAGGCTGACGCCCGCACGGGCGCGGGAGGTCGCGGAACGGGTGCTGGCTCAGGTCGATCTCATGAACAAGGCCGACGCCTACCCGGACCAGCTCTCGGGCGGGCAGCAGCAGCGGGTAGCGATTGCCCGGTCGCTCGCCATTGAGCCGGATCTCATGTTGTTCGATGAGGTGACCTCGGCGCTGGACCCGGAACTCACCGCCGAGGTGCTGCGGGTCATCGAGAAACTCGCCGCCGACGGCATGACCATGGTGCTCGTGACCCACGAGATGGGCTTCGCCCGATCCATCGCTCAGCAGGTCATCTTCATGCACCAGGGCGTCGCCTGGGAGCGGGGGGACAGTCGCATTCTTCACGCGCCCGCCACGCCCGAGCTCAGCCAATTCATCGGCAGCGGCCTTTGAGGGCTCGGCCCGGAGAAGGGCCGGATCTCAAAAATCGCGTCTGACGAATGTTCACCCGCCGCACACCATCCAAATCATAGGACACGATAATGAAGAGACGCACGCTGCTGGCAGCCCTCCTCCTTGGGGCCGCTTTCGTGACATCGGCCTCGGCTGACGTCCTAAAGGACATCAAAAGCCGGGGCAGCATCAACATCGCGGTGGACTTCACCCACCCGCCCTACGGCATGATGGACGACAAGGCGCAGCAGACCGGCACCGACTATGACATGGCCAAGCTTATCGCCGCCGACCTCGGCGTGACGCTGAACCTGCTGCCCGTCAACGGGCCCAACCGGATCCCCTACCTGCTGACCAATAAAGCCGACCTCGTCATCGCCTCCTTCACGATCACGGACGACCGCAAGAAGGTGATCGGTTTCAGTCGGGTCTACGCCACGGAGCCGATCCTGTTCCTGGCGCAGGGCATGAACAGCATCAAGGGGCCGGAGGACCTCGTCGGCAAGACCGTGGCGGTGGCACGCGGCAACACGGCCGACATTGAACTCTCTACCCTGATCAAGGAGAAGGGCCTCAAGGATGTTCAGGTGGTCCGCTATCTCGACGAGGCGACGGCCCGCACAGCTGTCTCGTCGGGCCAGCAAACGATTTTCGTCGGCTCGCTGGCTGATGCCGTCGCCATCAAGAACAGTAGTGCGGACATGCACTACGACCTGCAGTTCCGTCTCAGCGAAGACCCGCTGGGCATCGGCCTGCGCAAGGACGAGCCTGGATTGCAGACCTGGATCGACACGTGGGTCGTCGACAACCTGAAGAACGGCAAGCTGAACGGCATCTACAAGAAGTACTTCGGCGTCTCGCTCCCGGCGTCGATGCTCCAGTAACAATAAGCCGGCGGTGGGCGGCAGAGCGCGCCGTCGGGGCCAAACAGTTGAGGGATTATATTCATGCAATCCGCGTCTGAGACTAGGTCGCAGGCCAGCCGCTATGTGACGCCGGTGGTGGTCCACGAGGGGCTCGCCTTCGTAAGCGGGCAGCTGCCCCGGCGAGCCGGGCAGCTGGTCTGCTGCGGGCGTGTCGGCGCGGAAGTCGACGTCGAGGCGGCGCGCGACGCGGCCCGGATCAGCGCGTCCGCCTGCGTATCGCTGCTGGAGGCGGCCGTGGGCGGGCGCCAGAACATCGTGCGAATCCTCAAGGTCACGGGGTTCGTCGCCTCGGCCCCCGGCTTCAACGGCCAGCCCGCCGTGATCGACGCGGCTTCCGAGACCATCCTGGCTCTGCTCGGAGAGGCTGGCCTGCATGCCCGCAGTGCGGTCGGGGTCGCCGAACTGCCGCATGGGGCGCCGGTGGAGATCGAGCTGATCGCG
>JAYVMK010000105.1:0-5288 GCA_043758995.1 Lichenibacterium sp.
TGCGGGGCCTTCGCGGTGTCGCGACTGCTCTGCTCGGCCGAATACCCGAGTTGGGACGAGCTGCAGTACTTCCTCCGCCACGGCCCGGCGACGCGGCAGGTCCGCCACGACAAGGCGCTGAACGACCTTCACTGGGCCACGACCCGCGACGGGCGCACGCGCGAAGCCGCCCATCCGTCGTCCATCATGGCCTTCGCCATCGATCACCGGATGCAGCTCGAGGCCATGGCGGACGAGGCCGGGGTGCCGCGCCTGCGCATCTCGGACCTCAAGGTGCTGGCCGTCGAGGCGGCGACGCGGGTGGCCGGCGGCCGGCCCGGTTTCGGCATGCTGATCGACGGCACCTACGGCCGCGAAGCCCTGTTCCGCGCCGCCGACCAGCCCTTCTGGATCGGCCGGCCGGTCGAACTGCCGGGCTCGCGCCCGCTCGACATCGATGGCGGCGGCTCGCTCGGCGCCAAGCTCATCGAATGGCCGGTCGACCATTGCATCAAGTGCCTGTGCTTCATGCATCCCGACGACCCGGCCGATCTCCAGGCGCGGCAGGAGCGCGAACTTCTCCGCGTCCAGGAGGCCGCCCGCATCGTCGGCCGAGAGCTTCTGGTCGAGATCATCGCCGGCAAGCACGGCGCGCTCGGAAACGACACGGTGGCCCGCGTCATTGCGCGGCTCTACGCCATCGGCATCCGGCCCGATTGGTGGAAGCTCGAAGGCCAGCCCTCGGCCACCGCCTGGGCCGCCGTCGCCACAACGATCCAAGAGCACGACCCGCGCTGTCGCGGCATCATGCTGCTGGGGTTGGATGCGCCCGCCGAGATCCTGGCCGAGCAGTTCCGCCTCGCGGCGGACTGCGACGCCGTGAAGGGCTTCGCCGTCGGTCGCACCATCTTCGGCGAGCCGGCGCGGGCCTGGCTCAACGGCAGGCTCTCCGACGCCGAGGTGGTCGGCCAAATGGCGGCGCGCTTCGGCGCGCTGGTCGAGACCTGGACGCGCCTCCGTCCTCACGCCCGATAAGATCAACAAGGAGGACCGCATGGGCACGATCCGTCTCACGGCCGCACAGGCCATGGTGCGCTACCTCGCCGCCCAGGCGACGGAGGTGCACGGCGCCCGGTTGCCGCTCTTCGCCGGCATCTGGGCCATCTTCGGCCACGGCAACGTGGCGGGCATGGGCGAGGCGCTGCACGAGATCCGCGACACCTTCCCGACATTCCGCGCCCATAACGAGCAGGGCATGGCGCATGCCGCCATCGCCTTTGCCAAGGCGAGCCGGCGTCGCCGCATGATGGCCTGCACCTCCTCCATCGGGCCGGGCGCCACCAACATGGTGACGGCCTGCGCGCTGGCCCATGTCAATCGCCTGCCGGTGCTGTTCATCCCGGGCGACGTCTTCGCCAGCCGGCGACCAGACCCGGTGCTGCAGCAGGTCGAGAGCTTCGGCGACGGTACGATCTCGGCCAGCGACTGCTTCCGCCCCGTCTCCCGCTACTTCGACCGCATCACCCGTCCCGAGCAGATCATGCCGGCGCTGGAACGCGCCTTGACGGTTCTGACCGATCCCGCCGAGTGCGGCCCCGTCACGCTCTCCTTCTGCCAGGACGTGCAGGCCGAGGCCTGCGACTATCCCGAGAGCTTCTTCGAGACGCGCCTGCGCCGCATCCGCCGCCCCGCGCCCGATGCGGACGAGGTCGAGGCCGCCGCCGCGGTGCTGCGCCAGGCCCGCAAGCCCGTCATCGTGGCGGGCGGCGGCGTGCTCTACGCCGATGCGGAAGGCCAGCTCGCGGCTTTCGCCGAACGTCACAGCATTCCGGTCGTCGAGACCCAGGCGGGCAAGTCCTCGCTGCCCGACAGCCATCCCCACGCCATGGGGGCGGTCGGCGTCACCGGCACGGGCGCCGCCAACGCGCTGGTGGCCGAAGCCGACGTACTCCTCGCGGTGGGCACGCGCCTCGCCGACTTCACCACCGGCTCGGCGGCGCTGATCGGCGGAACACCGGCGAGGATCGTCATGCTGAACGTGCAGAGCTTCGACGCCGGCAAGTTCGGGGCCCTGCCTCTGGTCTCCGACGCTTCGGTCGGCCTTGCGGCCCTCGATCTGGCGCTCGGAGAGGCCCGCGCCCCTGCGGCCTGGGCCGATCGGATGACGCGCGAGAAGGCGGCCTGGACCGAGACGGCGGCGGGCTTCACCGGCGCCACCAACGCCGAACGGCCTTCGGACGCCCAGGTGATCGGCGCCGTCCAGCGCGCCGGCCGCGCCTCGGACATCGTGGTCTGCGCCGCCGGCGGCTTGCCGGGCGAACTCCACAAGCTCTGGAAGACCGGCGATGCGCTCGGCTACCATGTGGAATACGGCTATTCCTGCATGGGCTACGAGATCGCCGGTGCGCTCGGCGTCAAGCTGGCCCAACCCGACCGCGAGGTCATCGTCATGTTGGGCGACGGCTCCTACCTGATGCTGAATTCCGAGATCGCCACCTCGGTCATGCTCGGCGTGAAGCTCACGATCGTGCTGCTCGACAACGGCGGCTACGGCTGCATCAACCGTCTACAGCAGGAATGCGGCGGCGCCCCTTTCAACAACCTCCTGGCCGATACGCGCCATGTCACGTTGCCGGCCATCGATTTCGTCGCCCATGCCCGCAGCCTGGGCGCCGAGGCGCGCAAGGTGTCGAGCCTGTCCGAGCTCGAAGAGGCCGTCACGGCGGCCCGGTCACGCGATGTCACGCAGCTCATTCTCATCGATACCGACGCCGGCCCTTCGACGGGCGCGGGCGGCGCCTGGTGGGACGTTTCCGTGCCGGAAGTCTCGGTGCGTCGCGAGGTGGGTACGGCGCGCGAGCATTACGAACTTCAGCAACGCCGCCAGCGCGCGGCCAACTGACCGAAAGGGACAACCATATGGCGATCCGCATCGGCGCGAACCCGATCGGCTGGTCGAACGACGACCTCGTCGAGATCGGCGGCGCGACCCCGCTCGAGACCTGTCTCGCCGAAGCGCGCGAGGCCGGCATCGAGGGGATGGAGCTCGGCAACAAGTTTCCGCGCGAGCCCGAGGCACTCAAGGCCGCGCTGGCGCCCTACGGCATGGCGTGCATCGGTGGCTGGCACTCGATCGAGCTGCTACGCCGCTCGGCCGCCGACGAGTTCGAGGGCGCCAAATCCCACCGCGATCTTCTGAAAGCCATGGGGACGGACGTGTTCATCGTCTGCGAGACGTCGAACACCGTGCACGGCAGCCGGTCGACGCCGCTCTCGCGCCGGCCCGTGATGGCGGCCGCCGATTGGCGGCCCTATGGGGCCAGAGTGACCGAGCTGGCGAGCCGCCTCGCCGACGAGGGGCTGAAGCTCTGCTACCACCATCACATGGGCACGATCGTGCAGACCGAAGGCGAGATCGACGCCTTCATGGAGAACACGAAGGCACCGGCGAATCTCCTGCTGGACACCGGCCACGCCACCTGGGGCGGCGCCGACCCGGCGGTGCTCGCGGCGCGCTACCGTGAGCGCATCAGCCACGTCCATTGCAAGGACGTGCGGCCCGAGAAGGCGAAGGCGGCCGAGGCGGCGGACCTGAGCTTCCTCGACGCGATCCTGGGTCAGGGCCGCGAACTTGGCGTCTACACGGTGCCGGGCGACGGCACCGTCGATTACGCGGCCGTGTTCAAAGCCTTGAAGGGCTACTCCGGCTGGGTGGTGCTCGAAGCCGAGCAGGACCCCGACAAGGCCAACCCTCTCGCCTATGCCAAGCGCGGCGTCGCCCATCTCCGGGCGGCGCTGCGCGAAGCGGGCCTGAGCTGAGCCGGAGGACCCCGATGGCTGCGTCACCCCTCCTGGTCCGACCGTCGGCGCCCGACGGCGACGGGCGCATCCACGCCGTCACGCCGGCGAGCGCCGGCTGGACCTACACCGGCTTCGAAGTCTACGACCTCGCGCCGGGCCAGCGCCTGCAGCGCGACACGGGCGATCAGGAAGCCTGCATCGTCGTGCTGTCGGGAAAGGCCAAGGCCAGCGCAGGTGGGGAGGATTTCGGCACGATCGGGGGGCGAGACAGCGTCTTCGAGGGTCCGGGCTGGTCGCTCTATGCGCCGGCCCACTCGTCGTTCGCGATCGTGGCGCAGGGTGCCTGCGAGATCGCGGTATGCCGGGCGCCCGGTACCGGCACGCTGCCGCCGCGGATCATCGCACCCGATGAGGTCGGCCAGGAGACGCGCGGGTCGGGCAGCAACACGCGCCACGTCCGCAACATCCTGCCCGACACGGCCGAGGCCGAGAGCCTGCTCGTGGTGGAAGTCGTCACGCCCGCCGGCAACTGGTCGAGCTATCCGCCCCACAAGCACGACCGGAACGCCCTACCGGCCGAAAGCCTCCTGGAGGAGACCTACTATCACCGGCTCGATCCGCCGCAGGGCTATGGCGTGCAGCGGGTCTACACCGACGATCGCTCGCTCGACGAGACGGTGAGTTTCGCGGACCGCGACGTCGTTCTGGTGCCCCGCGGCTATCATCCGGTCGGCGCGCCGCACGGCTACGATCTGTTCTACCTCAACGTCATGGCCGGCCCGAAACGCATCTGGCGCTTCCACAACGACCCGGCGCATGAGTGGATGCTGCGCCGAAGCTGATCGTCGCAAGCGGGCTGTGATCGCCGACGGCGGCCCGGGGGCGACTGGCGTCCGCCGCCGCTTGGGCGCATATCCCGCCACGACCTGGGGGGAGAGAGCGCATGCGCATCGTCGATATCCGCGAAGTCACGGCGCCCATCGCCTCGTCGATCGCCAATGCCTATATCGATTTCTCGAAGATGACGCTTTCGCTCGTGGCCGTCGTCACGGACGTCGTGCGCGATGGACGCCGGGTCGTCGGTTACGGCTTCAATTCCAACGGCCGCTATGGCCAGGGCGGGCTTATCCGGGAACGTTTCGCGCGCCGCATTCTCGATGCGGCTCCCGAAAGCCTGCTCGACGCGACCGGCGACAACCTCGACCCCGACCGGGTCTGGGCTGCGATGATGAAGAACGAGAAGCCGGGCGGCCATGGCGAGCGGTCGGTCGCGGTGGGCACCATCGACATGGCGGTCTGGGACGCGGTCGCCAAGGTGGCCGGAAAGCCCCTGTTCCGCCTCCTGGCCGAGCGCCACGGACGGGCAGCCGATCCGGAGGTCTTCGTCTACGCGGCCGGCGGCTACTATTATCCGGGCAAGGGGATCGAACAGCTTCGCTCTGAGATGCGCTCCTACCTCGATCGCGGCTATACGGTCGTCAAGATGAAGATCGGCAACGGCCTCGCCG
>JAYVMK010000106.1:0-6455 GCA_043758995.1 Lichenibacterium sp.
GCCATCGCCAAGGCGCGAGGGGCCCGGCTTATCGCCACACGTGATCCCGCCGGTTTCGTCGCGCAGGGCCTGAAATGCGTCGATCCCTGGCTGGGCTGAACGGATCACGGTAGCGCCGACATCGCGTGTCGGGCTTGATGCTCGGACGCTGGGGCGGGTGCCTCGCCTTGACTGCTCAGGTGCCTTTAGATCCTCTCGGACCCATAGACACCAACGGGCACAGCGTGATCCGGCCTGTCGCGAAGCAGCTTGACGATGGTCACTGGGATCGCCTCGCTATTGAGCAGATCGACCTTGGTTTCGTTGTCGGTCAGATCATGGGTTGGGCGCCGCCTTCGCTCGAATGATCTTCGCCGAGGACTTGTACGGATCAAGCGTATCAGCGCCTCGGCCTGCAACATCCGCGAGGTTACGCGTTACGAGCACAGGCCATGGATCCGTGCGGTCGCTGCCAAGCCGGCATCGTCGATGTGTTTTTCGCTCTCCGCGAG
The DNA here is from genome assembly GCA_043758995.1 of Lichenibacterium sp. GTDB lineage: Bacteria > Pseudomonadota > Alphaproteobacteria > Rhizobiales > Beijerinckiaceae > Lichenihabitans. Next base: position 492 of record JAYVMK010000106.1, read on the forward strand.
CATCTCACCCCAAAGGTCTGCAACGGCACGGTCGATCGGCAGAACACGATCTGCGAGGACGTCAAGAGCCTCGTTAACCCGCGCCTCGATCGCACTCGCGATTTCGGGCTTGCGTTCGCGCAGCTTGGCTATTCCCTTGCGGATCTCCCGAACGGAGATCGCGCTGAGCGCAAGCTCGACATCGTTCACCCGCGCCAACCACGCTCCGACATTCGGGTGCGGTTGGCTCTTGCCGATCTCTCGAAAAACATTGGTGTCCAAGAGGTACTTCATGCCTCAGGGTCGAGCACCTCGTCGAGCGCTTCCAGTCCTGCTCCGAGAAGCGCTCGCCTCATCGTTGTGCGAGGATAGGGGCGCCCGCTCTTCGGATGAGCTTCGGCATAGGCCCGTGCGATCTCTACGTGTTCAGGTGTGAGCGTTGGGTAATCCTCGCAGACGGCATCTGGGCTCAGACCACCACCGAGGAGCGCAGCGATGCGATGAACCTCTACATCGGTGCCTTTCAGCACGGCTTCGCCGTCCTTGCGGAATTCGATCTTCTCGGAAAGGTCCGCGAGATCGCGGGTGCGTGCTTCGACTTCGATTTTAAAATCGTCGATCGCTACACTGAGCCGACCGAAGCGCACCTCGCGCGTGCGATCGGCAGGCAGGTTTTTCAGTGCTTGATAGAAGTCACTCCGTGCCTTCGGTGTCAGTTCGTCCCGCAGCGAACGAACAGCGACGAGGTAGAGCAGATCATTCCACTGCACCGCCCGCACGGTTCCGCTCGCCTTCGCGACGAGCTTGGATTCGATCGGACCATCATCCAGGGCTTTCTTCACAGCCTTCACGGGTTCGCGCAGAATGAACGCGGCCTCGGCAGCAGTGAAACCACCAGCATGGGCCATTATCGTCTCCTTAACACGACCCTAAACTAGGGGTCGTGTTATTAAACGTCAAGCAGCGGGCCGTCCCGCGGCCCACGTTGGGGATCGCGCCCTGATGCCCAGCATCGGCTAGAAGACGGCGGTGTGCAGCATGAGGCGGACTTGGTTACCCGCGCCGAAAGGCACGATGTGCGGTCGGGCCGGATCTGCAATTTGTGCAGCTTGGTTCGGATTTCTCAGCGATCATAGTCCGGGCCCGGCCGCTCCCTCTCGACCTTCGGCCGCTGCGGCTCAATCGTCCCGGTTTGGATAGGAGCCCGCAGACGTGCTGTGATGTCCTGCATACGGCTCGCCAGCCCGCGTTCGGCGCTCTGGGCCATACGGACGAGCTGCGACAGCACCAGTCCTGGCGCCGCCGCTATCTCCCGCATGGCGGCACGCAGCCTACTGCCAGCCTCGAAGCCGCGACGAATGTCGAGGGGCGGCTCAGAGTGAGGTGGAGACAGGACGCCGGTTCGGATAAACGCCGCACGGTCTTCGACGTGATCGACCACGTTGCGTTTTTCGCTATAGCGGCGGCTCTCGACATAGAGTCGCTCGTGCAGTTCGGCGTCGCTCGGACGCAGACGCGGATCGGCTTGGCTCACCCGCACAGCGGCTTCCAGCCGGTCGCGCTCGACCACCACGGTCGCGTCATGCCGGTGCCGGGTCATTCCGACGTACACCTCCCGCGCATCCGTGGCGCTGCCAACATAGAGCACAGCCTCCGCCACCGTACGCCCTTGCGCGGCATAGACCGTCCCGGCATAGGCGTGCGTCAGCCGTGGTAGGGATGCGGCGGACGTTCGACCGCGTCGAGAACCGTCCGGTATGAACCCGGCCAACTTGTCCTCGACCGAGCGGCCGTCCTCCAGACGAAAGGTGAGGCGCGGCGCGCCTTTGGCATCGACGGTCGCCGTCTCCAGGACGGCACGCGAGCCGTTGCGGATGCCATGCTGAGCGAGCGTCTCGCCGAAGCGCACGCGGTCGCCGATTGCGAGAGCCAGGTCTCTTGGCTTGTCGTTGCGGTCGCGCACCTTCACCAGGACCTCGTCGGGGCCGAGCTTGCCTTCCTAGCGCAGCACTGAGCGCGCGGCCGCGTTGAGCGTCATGGCGTCACGGTTTTCACGGGTGGCGATGATCACCTCGTCGTCGCCATGGCGGGCCCTGGCCTCACTCCAGAGCGTAATGACGCGCTCCTGCGCAGCCGTCGCTCCGGATACCAGGGCGATGCGGCCGTGGCGTCCGTAGGCGCGCAGCCCGTGCTCGACCTCGCCTCGGGCCATCAGCACCGAAGCCCCGCGTTGCCACGGCTCGATCTGGCGCCGCACTTCGCCGATCGTGCTGTGTCGCCCGAGTGTGTCAACCACAGCCCGGAGTGGCGACGCTCCAGATACAGCTTGAAGTTGTCTACGATCGCCGAGACATACAAACCGAGCGCCAGCATTGGCGGCAGCGGTCAGCACGGACTCCATGTCGCGCGTTCCAACCATGCCGGCTTCATCGAGGATGACCAACGTGTCGGCGTCGAGCGGCGCGGCCCGGCCTTGGGAGAGGTCATGACGCCACTTGGCGATGGCCTGCGCCGGGATGCCGGTCGAAGCCCCAAGCTCGTCGGCCGCCACCCAGGAAGGCGCAAGGCCCACGACCTTGAGCCCTGACCGGGTCGCAGCATCGACGATGACCTTAGCGGTCGTGGTTTTACCAGTCCCGGCGCCGGCCTCGATGACCGCCACCCCGCCCGGAGCGGCAACATGCTCCACCGCGGTTCGCTGTTCCGCCGAGAGTTGAGGTGCCGCGGCCAAAGCCGCCGCTAAGGCGTCGGGCCGGAAGCGCGAGGGGACCTCCGGGCGATCAGCGGCGCGGAGCAGGGCGGCTTCGACCCGTGCCAAGGCCGGCGTTGTCCAGCGCGGGCTGTCCGGTGAACTCGGAAGGCGCAGGAGAGTGCCATCGCGCTCCAAGGCCGCCATTTCCTCGCGTACTGCCGCAATCGAGATACTCTGCAGAGAAGCCTCGATGAGGCTTTGCTGCAGAAGCGAGATTCGATCGATAACCGTCTCGTGCCGAAACAGGGTAGAGGCCGCGAGCGCAACTGGCGTCGAGCCCTCGATTTCGGGCGGGTCGAAAGGCATCTCCGGAGCACGGTGCTGATCGACCGTGTGGTCTCGTTCGGGGAGATGGGCGGCGTCCCATGGGTCGACCCCGAGGGCTTCCAGTTCACGTCGCCACCGTGCTTCCAGTTCAGGGCCAGTCGGCAGGTCGAGCTTGGCGCCGCGGGTCGAGAGAGCGGCAATTTCCTTCTGGGCTGAGGATGATCCAGCCCGGCTGCCAGCGAGGGCAGCCTCTAGCTCCCTCGAGCGCTTGGAGAAAGTGTCGATGGCGAACTGCGGAACGCCGCGGATTTCAAATTGGCCGCGGCCGGCTGGTCGCGCTTCGAACCCGAACTGCCGTGCCAGCCGCATCGACAACGCTACTCTGTATGCAACTCCGAGAAGGTGACAGTGGGAATGCAACCTATATGTCTCAAGAGTTCGTATTTTACCATCTCTGCTTGCAGCCGCATTCATGATCACACAGTGCGTATGGACATTGGGGTCTCCTGCTCGAGACGTAAAATGAGAGAACCTCCCCACGACCAGCCCGGTGGCAGGCTGCTTGATCCGACCACCGGCACCAAGCCGAACTTCGACGAGCCTCTCCTCGACAAGAAAACGGAGTGCTTCGTCGACAGCGGCGGCCTGAAGTTGTTCGAGCTGCGACCTGAGGTCAGGTCCCGCACCCGCCCAAAGGATCGAGAAGCTCTTCGGGCTCGTGACGGTCACGTCCCATCCGCCTCTGTGGCCCTCGCCGGCGCCGCGTACCAAATCCCCACCGGTTCGTGGATCACGCCCGGCGCAAAGGTCCCGGAACGACGCGACATCGATCGGCGCGTCGTGGCGCACGACGGTGTTGGTTGGCGACCACCACACGCCCCCGCCGTCCCGAGCGTAGTAATCGTCCCTGTTCTGCGTCTCGCGGTAAGGGTCGTTGGTGTAGTAATTTCCGGCCGAGGCGCCAAGGCCGAGGGCATGAAGGGACGCGGTCACGGACCTTTGCCGGGCCGATAGCGGCAGATGCTGTCGACCGCGCCGGGCTCGGGTTCAGCGAGAGCTTCGCCCACGGCGCCGGCGAGGTCGGCTAGGGCGGTCTTGATCAGGCTCAGATCGTCGCCGACGCGGCCATAGGCGGTGACGCCGTCGAGGTGGTCGCGAAGGGCGCGAAGGGCGAGGCCTGCGGGATCCAGGCCGGATATCTCGGCCGCCGCGGCGAGGCGACTCGCGAGGATAGGATCGAGGTGAAGGGTGAGGCTGGAGGGAGCAGGCATGGAGACCCGAGTGTTTAAGGCGCTTCGGCAGGGTCGGAGGCATACGGGTCAAAAGCAAGGCGTCGGGGTCGGCATCACGGGTCTTGGCACTTTAGTGCGTAGGGTGTGACCCTATCTCCTAACTGGGCATTTACTGGGCTTTTCTATGGGCCTCACTGGTACCTTGTGGGCCTTAATGGTCCCTTGTAGGATCGTGTTGGATACGACAGGTCGGCTGCACCGACCCGCAGTGATCCGCATGATAGGCATCAGCGATGGCCGGCATCGACCTCGATCTCAGGAAGCTCAAAGGCGACGTGGCGAAACGTCAGGCGGCGCGTCCCGTCGGCATCGCCCCGGGCGGCAGACGCGCGACGGGATCGATGGCCATCGTGCGCCAGCACCTGGCTGAGTTCGATGCTCTTCGAGCCAAAGGTGCGACTTGGGCTGAAATCGCCTCTGGGTTGGCCGAGCAAGGTGTGACGCAAGGTGAGAATCAGGAGCCGATCACCGCGAAGAGACTGACTTCGCTCGTGAGCTTCGTACGCAAGGCCGAAGCCAAGCGGGTCGCTGCTATCGCGGCTCGCAAGGACCTCGCCGGCACGGGAGGCGCACAGAAAGTGGCGGCGCCGAAAGCCGGGTCGCGCCTCAGCCTATCGCCGGAGTTGGCGTCTCCGACACCGGCGAAGGGCGACGAGGTCAGCGAAGATGAGATTCGCCGAGAGGCGTTTGCCAAGCACAGCAGGTTTTTCGGAAAGGATCCAAAATGACGCGCGTTCTCTTTGTCGCTCAGGACAAGGGCGGAGTGGGCAAGAGTACCGCAGTCAGGGCGCTTGCCGAAGCCGTGCCGGGCATTGGCCTGATCGAACTCGACACCGATGCGCGGCTCTTTGAATTCGACGCCGATAAGGACAAGAAGGAGGCGCGGCAGGTGCGCTTCTTCCCGATGCGGGCTGAACGCGAGGCGATTGACCGTACACGGGGCCGCGCCGCACGTGAGGAGTTTGACGCCATCATCCAAGCTTTGGCGGAGACGACAACGCCGACCGTCGTTGACGTTGGTGCCAACACGGCGGTTTCCTTTTTCACTGTCCTCGGCCAAGTGGCGCCGATGTTGAAAGAGGCAGGTGTCATTCCCGCTGTGCTGATCGTTCTAACGGCCGAACCTCCCGCGATTGCCGGCACTCCGCGGCTGCTGACACTGGCCGAGCCATGGGCAGAGGAGCGTTTCGTGCTGGAGAACCGGATGCGCGGCGCGGTCGATGCCAAGCGGCTCGCCGCCATCAGCAGGGGCGCCAGGGTCACCGTATTCGAGGAGCAGGCGATGGAGGAGGCCGCCGTTGAACTTGTCACTGCACGGGGCCTTCTTGGCATTCCGAACCTGAAGCTGAAAGAGCTGACCGGCACGCATGGCATTGCTCGGGGAGCGCGTATCGCCAGTGATCTCGCACGTTTCAGGCTGGAGGCGATGAACGCCATTAAACCCTGCGCCGAATGGGTGGTGGGATGAAGTGGCCGTTTGTCCGACCCCGGGGCGAGCCATCCGCTGCTCAACCGCGCCCGCCCCGGCCCCGGCAGCTATATCCCGTCCCGATGAACGACGCGGCCCTCCGACGCCTGTGTAGGGCGGTGACAAACCAGGCCACTGAAGCGCCGGCGATTTGCTGGACGCGGTCGGAGTAAAATCCGGCCAGTGGATAGGCTTTCCGTTTTGGG
>JAYVMK010000107.1:0-8959 GCA_043758995.1 Lichenibacterium sp.
TAGAGCATCGCTGGGCCGATGGCCTCGCTGGAGTCATCCAGCCCGCGTTCGAAAGCCTCGACGCTGTTGAGCGTATCGAGTCGCAGGTCGGGCCAGGCTTCCGTCGAAGCGAGGTTGACGACCACCACCCGATCGACGCCGCTCTCCTCCTTGAACCGGCGAAGGTCGTCGGCGATCATCGCAACGGCTTCGCGATGGTTTTTGGCGGCCGTCATGTTGCGGCCGACGATGTTCTTGCAGAACTTTTCGCTCGCGACCGCTCTCCAGGGCCTCATGGCCTTGAGCTTGTCGGCCGCGACAACATCGCCCTTGCCGAACACGCCATGTTCTTCGGCTGCAGCAGCGAGGTCGACGCCGTTCACGTCCCATCCGCCGAAGACCAAGTCTTTGTAGTCGGCGAGACCCGCAACGTTCAGGTGAGCCAGTGGAAGTCCGTCGAGCTGGTTGGACCCGGCCTTGATGGCCTCGATCCCCGCCACCGCCGTCGTGGCGACGGCGCCGCCTAAACCCACGATGGCGACACCGAGACGCTCGCTGCGTGCTGAACCCATGCTGGCCAAATCAACCCCTCTTCAATGACGCGGGGAACCTTGGGACATCCGCGTCGCTACTTCACAGCCGCTCCCGTTGTCATCCGCCGACGGCGGCTTCCAGCAAAAGCACACTGGTGGGCACACATAGGCTAGTTCCGCCTCTCGACCATTGCGGCATGTTGACGGCGAGGGTGCGCCGACACCTGTGGCGAGATCACCGTTGAACGCCTTTCTGCCTTTGGAACCAATCCCCTCTGGACGTGCGTTCAAGTTCCCGAACATGATGAACACGCTCGGCCTTCGAGTCGTCGGCCGGTCCTGATCCAGCACTGTCGTCTCGTCGGGCTTGATCTTGCCGAAGGGTGGGCTGGTCCGGTCAGGCGTCCCCGATCCGGGGTTGATCGAAGCCGTTGGGGTTCATGGGTGACAGTAGGTGATTGAGAGTTCGCGGCGGCTTCCTGTTCGCCTCAGCGACGTCGCGAAACGCGCACAATGTTCCGCTGCGACCGTGTCGCGCGTCCTCAACGCACCGGAGACCGTCAATCGGGAGGCGCGGCAGCGTGTCGAGGCGGCCGTCCAAGCGCTTGGTTACACCCGCAACGCCGCCGCTCGTGCGCTCCGGTCACGCCGCTCGCTCACCATGGGCATCATCCTGCCCACCTTGAAGCAGCCGATCTATGCGGATTTCATCGACGGGTTCCAGGAAGCGCTGACCCGCTGCAACTACTCCTTGATCGTGACGGCATCGGACTACACGCCGGAGCGCGAGCTGACCCAGGCCCGCCTGCTCGTGGAGCGCGGGATCGACGGTTTGGTGCTCGTCGGGCATAGCCACCTGCCGGAGCTTTTCGCGTTCCTGACGGCTCAGGCCGTTCCCTATCTCACCACCCACACGTTCAAGCCCAGTCTTGGTCATCCGGTGATCGGCTTCGACAATGCGGCCGGTATGGCGAAAGTAGTCGACCATCTGTTTGGCCTCGGGCATCGAGACTTCGCCATCCTGGCCGGGGATCGCCGGTTCAACGATCGCGTCCAGGAGCGGGTCGCGGGGGCGCTCGATGCCTTGCAGGCCTTCGGGCTGCCTCTATCGCAAGACCGTGTCGTCGAGGTCGAGCTGACGATCGGCGGAGGGCGCAGCGGTCTCCGGCGCCTCATCGCGTCGGGCAACAGGCCGACGGCGCTGATCTGCTCCGGGGACGTCATGGCCTACGGCGCGCTCATCGAGAGCCGGGAGCAGGGTATCGCGGTGCCGCAAGACATGTCGGTCGTCGGATATGACGACCTGCAATCGTCGGTCGACGTCGTTCCCGCCCTAACGACGCTTGCGTTTCCCGCGGGCGACATGGGCCGTCGTGCTGGACACTACCTGCTGGCGCGGAGTGTCGGGCAGGATGCTCCGGACCAGGTGGAGCTGGAGACGCATATCGTCCTGCGCGGCACCACGGCGGCGCCCCCGCAAGTCACGAGTCCTGATCCGATGTTCTCGAGCGGCCTCGCCAGAGCTGCCCCGTGACTGGCAAAGCGTCAGGGCGCGTCGAGCCGGTGGCGCGTGCCAAGGCTATATCGATGGCCCGGATAGACGAAATGGCTGTCCGTCACCGGCACGTTGGCGACCCAAGTCCGGCGCATGACGCTGAGACAGGGATCGCCGCTGGTGATTGCGAGAAGGTCGCAGTCGCGGGCCGAAGGTCGGGCCGCTACTACGACATGCTCCACCTCGTCGGCGGCTGCGATGCCCTGGAGATAGCGGGTCGTGGTGGTCAGGGTGAAATCCATCGCGAGATAATCCGGGGCGAAATTCGGCGTTACGAAACGCTCCTCGACCTGCACGGGCTCGCCGTTCTCGCGATGCAGGATCAAGGAATGGAACAGGTCGGCGTTCGGTCGGAGCTCCAGCCGGACCGCGCGCTCGATGCCGGCCGGCCGGCGTTCCAGGACGAGGACGCGAGCGGAATGGGCGTGGCCTCGCGCCGCGATCTCATCGGCGATGTCGTGGATCGTGAGGAGATCGGCGCGCGCCGGTGGCACGGCCACGAAGCTGCCGACGCCTTGGACGCGCGAGATATGGCCGTCGGCCGAGAGCTCCCGCAGGGCACGATGCACCGTCATGCGGGACACGCCGAGATCGGCCATCAGCTCGTGTTCGGAGGGCAGGCGGGCGCCTTCGGGCAGTTTGCCGTCGCTCATGCGGGCGAGGACGTAGCGTTTCACCTGCTCGTAGAGCGGCGCCGATTTCTCGGCGCTCACCGGCCGGCGGCTCCCCATACCGTTGCTCTCAAGTCCCGCTCCGGCGCCAAGGCCGGAATCCGCAGTTACAGACCGCTTCCGCCTACGACACCACGCCGGCCGTCGTCCAGGCCGAACGCCCAGCGCGGCGGAACCGGGCCCAAATCCCGATCACATTGAATGAGATGCAGATTTGCACGACATGGGAAGAACGAGGTAAGTTGATGGTCGTCGCCGGGATGCATCTGCCCTGGCGATGCGGGAGAAGATCTTGAGCGAGAAACGCGTGCTGATCACCGGCGGGGCCGGTTTCGTCGGTTCACACCTGTGCGAAGCAGTCCTGAAGCGCGGCCACGATGTGCTCTGCGTCGACAATTTCTACACGGGCTCGCGCCGGAACGTCGCCCATCTGATGACAAACCCTCGCTTCGAGGTCATGCGTCACGACGTTTGCTTCCCGCTGCACGTCGAAGTGGACCAGATCTACAATCTCGCCTGCCCGGCATCGCCGATTCACTACCAGTCCGATCCCGTTCAGACCACCAAGACCAGCGTGATGGGCGCGCTCAACATGCTCGGCCTCGCCAAGCGCCTCAAGATCCCTGTACTGCAGGCCTCGACCTCGGAATGCTACGGCGACCCTGCGGTTCACCCGCAGCCCGAGACCTATTGGGGCCATGTGAACCCGATCGGGCCGCGGTCCTGCTACGACGAGGGGAAGCGCTGCGCCGAGACGCTGTTCTTCGACTACCACCGCCAGCATGGTCTCTCCATCAAGGTGGCGCGGATTTTCAATACCTACGGCCCGCGCATGCATCCGGACGACGGCAGGGTCGTATCGAACTTCATCGTTCAGGCGCTCAGAGGCGACGACATCACTCTTTATGGGGACGGCTCGCAGACACGCTCTTTCTGCTACGTCGACGATCTCGTCGACGGGTTGATGCGACTGATGGACACGCCGGCCGTCGTCACGGGGCCGATAAATCTCGGCAATCCCGGCGAGTTCACCATCCGTCAACTCGCCGAGACCGTTCTGGCGATGACCGGCTCCCGATCGCGGCTCGTGTCTTTACCCCTGCCGCAGGATGACCCCCGGCAGCGCCGGCCCGACCTCGGCCGTGCCAAGACCGAACTCGACTGGGCGCCGTCGACCGCTTTGCGGGATGGGCTCGAGCGGACTATCGCCTACTTTCGGCAGCTGCTCGACCGCGCCGCGGTCGGGGCCAAGCCCGAGCTGGTCAAAGTGCCCGCAGTGCGCCGCGCCGCCAGTTGAGGCCGTCTCCGCTTGTCAGTAGCCGCCGATCGGATTCTCACCATGCCTTCAGCCGACGCCAGCGTCCCGGCCCCCCTGCTTCTCGTCGTGATGGGGGTCAGCGGCTCCGGAAAGTCGACCGTCGCGGCACAATTCGCGACCCGGATCGGCCTGTCGTTCGTGGACGGGGACGACCTGCACCCGCAGGCCAACGTCGACAAGATGCACGCCGGTATCCCCCTCGACGATAATGACCGCTGGCCCTGGCTCGACCGCGTGGCGGCGACGCTGGCGGCGCAGTCCGACCGCGGTGGCCTGGTGCTGGCCTGTTCGGCGCTGAAACGCGCCTACCGCGACCGGCTTCGCGCCGGCACCGCGGGGCTTGTGAGTTTCGGCTTTCTCGACGTCAGCTACGACCAGATCGCCCAGCGCCTGCAGAAGCGCGTCGACCATTTCATGCCGCCGAACCTTCTTCAGAGCCAGTTCGCCACGCTGGAGCGCCCCGGCGCCGACGAGGCCGACGTCGTCACGATCCCGGCCGACGGTCGAGCGGAGGACATCGTGGCGGAGCTGGCACGACGCCTCGGACGCTGAATTGGAGCAGCGTGGCAAAGGCGGGAAGGCATGGCCCGATGGCGCCGCAGCCTGCCGGACCACAGCTTGGGCCGATCGCCGTCACTTCTCGAGGCACCGTGTCCGCAATGCCATCGCGGAGACCTGACCGTAGTGCTACGCCAGAGGTTAACGAGACCCGACGCAGTCTCGCCGGGTCGAAGGAGTGACAGAATGCGACATCGCAGGGGATGGCTCGCGGTGGCGACATTGGTTCTGGTCGGGGGATGCGCGGGCCCGACGCCTCCTCAGGACCTCGCGGCGGTCTCCGCCAAGGGCCGTCCCGTCGTCCAGCGCACGGACGTGGTGCCCTGCTCGACCACTTACGTCGTGATCGCCACCGTGTCGCAATGCGGCGGTGGAAGCTTCAACCTGGGCGTCGCAGCCGAGTGAAAGCGTCCGACTCGCCTGGCCATCACGGCGCGGCAACCCATGATCTGGGCGGCCGCCGCCGGTCATGACGATGGAGTGATTGGGCCCGGGGTCGGGGAGCCGAAATCGTCGCGATCGATTACGGTCAGCGGCACATGAGCGACGTCCGCCGCGGAACGGCGCAAATCCAATTCGACGCGCCAGTGCTTTTCGTGATCCGTCGCGTTGGCCGCAAGAGGCCCGATGCGGTCATGCGTCGTATGGTCGTAGTGGCAGACTTGACCGGTCGTGCACTGAGGAACCAGCGCCGCCAGGGCGCGCGGGGTCAGGCTCGACCCATCGATCCCCTGCCTGACGCAGGTCTGTTCGGCTTTCTGCGTCTTGTCGGAACATTCGGCCAGGGCGCGGTCGAGCAGGTTGTTCTCCGGGCCGCCGACGTGATCGAAATGAACGGCATAGTGAGCGATCTCGGATGCTCGGTTCATCTCGGCCTCGACCGGGAGCGCGCAACCCGACAGGATTGCTGCGACACCGCACAGGATCGACACCGCCGCGGGTCTCAGCCCGGCCAAAGCCCTTTGCCTCACCGATCGGCTGCCGTCGTGGTGTGACGGCCCATCAGCCGATCGACGGCGGCCACCGCTGCCGAAGCAATGGCACCCGCCAAAGCCATGGGCCGCGAGAGAAAGTGGTCGTCAGCGACGATCGAGGGGGCCACCGCTGGTGCGGAACCCGCGTCGAAGGCGATGCCGTAGCGCTGGCGATCGGCGGGTAGGATCCAGGTCATTTCGTCGGGCGCAGCGCTGGTCAGATAGACGATGGCGCGATCCCCGAAACCAAGGCGGCCGAGATAGGCCCCGATCAGAGCATTGGCGGCCCCGGTCTCGACACTGACGCCGTTGCGCCGAAGGTAGGCCGCGTGAAGCCCGACATGCCCGTTTTCTCCCAGAACGCGGGGAGTCCCGGCGAGCCAGACGAGACCGCAGGCCGAAGCGCAGATGGCCCGTGGCGCCACGACGGTCCGCAGGGCCTTGTCTCGAACCATCGTGCCAATCGCCAACGCAGCCTGCACGTTGCCGCCGAGGCTCGCCAGCGCGAGGCTCGTCGGATGTGGCGTGACCCGCAGCAAGGCCGCCAGTTTGGCGTCGTCGCCGGCTCGGATGAGGCCGCTGAGTTCAAGCCCCGTTCCGCCGCCGACGGTCGAAACGGACCGGATCTCGGCGGCCTCGGTCGGGCAACTCGCGGCAAACGCCACCGTGAGCGCGATGGCACCGAGGCGCAGGCGGAACGACACTGGCACCATGCTCAAGCCCTAAGAGGAAGACGCCATCCTATGTGGATCGTGATTCGCTTCCAAACCGTGTCATGACGCAAAACTGCGGCAGGGTTGAGGGCAGGGCCGGAGTCGGGCATGGAAGAGGCATACTCACTTCTCCGACGACCAAGCGGCTCCCTTCGGCCCAGTCTGACGCACGACGCTTATTGCTGGTCTTCTGTGGCGTGCTTGCAGTGGCCACCAGCCTTGCCGGGTGCACGACGCTCCCCGAACCGATTTCCACGGGCGACGCGGCGCGTCTCCGGCAACGATGTCCAGAAGGGACCTTCGTCGGCGCCATGGCGTCGAACTGCCCGCAGATCGTCAAATGACCGAACCCGTCTTGGACAGGTGGACAGGTCTATTGTCCTTTGCTTCGTAGGCCTCTGTCGTAGACGGAGCGGCAGGTCGGGCTGAGTTGCGCGCGATAGGTCTTCATGCAAGCCGCGGTCGCCTCCTCGTCGAGGAGCGTCTGGGGACAGAGGCGGACCGCATCCCCCGTGCAGGCCGACACAGCTTCCTGCCTGAATTCCGGGCTGAGTTTCTCGGTCCCGGCAAGGCAGGGGGCCGACGCGGCGAGGATCAGGGCGAGGCTGAAGGGTCCGGCAATCCGCATGTGTTACTGTCCTTGTGAAAGCCCGACGGCGGGCCGACCGTAAAGCAGGTTTGCGTGCGATGACATCGGCACGCCAGATTCCTGCCAACGACCGATCTTGGCTTTCGCAAACGGGACGCCTCCGTCGCAAGATCCGGCGGGGCAGGACCCCCGCCCTTACGCCGGTGGAGGCCAGGCGGCCGCCACGTGTCCGTTGTCGCCGCGAAAAGAGGCCTATGGCTCGACTGCCATCGAGTGCCCGTCCGTAGTATGAGAAGCCGTGACCGGTCCCTTGTGACGATCGGTCCGCGACCGAGACCCGGAGATTCTGAGCCCCATGACCGCAGTAGCCTCGCTCGACTTCATGCGCGCGACGCTGCGTCAGGGTCCATGCTGTCGAAGAGCTAGCGGGCGGCGGGACGGCTGAGGTCGGCCATGTGGGCTCCAGCCGACCTGTTCACCCGCCCTCTCAGCATGCTGCTGTGGCCGCTGAAGCACGGCATCACCTACCTCTACGAACACACGCTCGTGCTGGTGCTGCTCCTTGCCGCCATCGCTGCCGTGATCGCGTTCGTCGAGTCCCGAACGGGGTAGGGCTCTACGGCCTCACCCGGGGCGGGCCGATCCAGATCCGGCCTGCCCCTCTCCATCCGCCGCAAAGGTCGGACGACGGAACGTCTCACCATGGCCGCCGGATGGCTGACGAGTGGGCGGTGACCGACCGTCGCTCCTACACCGGCAACCCTCATCGCGACACTCGGCCACTCTCCGACAACCGAGCCGGGCCCTATGTGCTGGGCATCCAATCAATCTCTTGGGGCAACTCAGTATGCGAAGAACGCTTGCCATCGTTTTGCTGACGGCCGGTTTCGGAGCGGCTGCTGTCTGGCCGGCCTCGGCAGGGTCTCCGGGAGCCATGGTTCGGCCGGCAGATCGCAACGCGGTTGCGGCACTCGCCGCAAACGGTGCCGAAAACGTCCCAGATCTGCAGGGCTGCGTGAGATGGTGTGAGCGCGACACCAATCCGTGTGATCCGCCCTTGTTCAAGCGCACCGATGGACGCTGCTCCGAGCCTTAACGCACGATCTCGACCGTCCGCCTCGGCACAAGTTGCCGATCCGGTCAGTCTGGCAGCGGTGTCGAGATATCGACTTTACCCCTCAACATAATCAGATCGAGAACGTTACTGATGTAACGCAACGTGCACGAACCCCGACTTCGAGGCCGACACTACGGTGTTCCTCATAGAAAGCGATCGGGCCTAATATGCACCACGATCATCGAGGGCGTGCCATGACCGTCATTTACATCAGGGATTTCGTGAAGGCCCGTTCGGCCCTGGCACGGCCTCAGTCGACAGCCGGTACTGGCCCTGTGACAGAACGCACGGCCCCCAATGCTTCGGGGCAGGGCGGGGCCTGGTATCATCAGGCCGCGATCATCGAGGCCGATAAGACGGTGCCTCGCCGGGACTGACGCTCGTCGGCGTCTCGACCGAGTGCGAGCCTCCGGCGCCGCGCTCTCGGCATATCGGTCAGGTATCATCACACGCCTCGTCAGTGACGAAGGGCAGATAAACATGTCAGCGAGTTTGAGTTGATAGAAGCAAGATCCGAGGTAGCCCCGACGAGCTTACCTACTTCGAACTTCAGAGATCGACTGGCGCGCCCTAGGGGAATCGAACCCCTGTTTTCGCCGTGAGAGGGCGACGTCCTAGACCGCTAGACGAAGGGCGCGGACCATGCGGGGAACGCCCCGCCGATGACCGGGTCTATAGACAGCTTCTCGGGCCCACGCAAGCCCGAACCGCGCCCGGTTCCCTCGGTCCCGCATTGCCTGTAGGCTGAGACCTCTGCCGTCCAAGCCCGGCCCGTTCCTTCAGCGAAACCCGTCACAGCCTTGCGCGACAGTCTGACAGTTTTAGCCATCCTGCTGATCGGCATCCTGACGGCAGCCCTGGTCGGGCCCTATGTCGTGGACTGGAACGGCCAGCGCGGCCTGATCGAACGGAGGCTGTCCCAAGCCGCCGGGGCACCCGTGAGGGTAGCGGG
>JAYVMK010000108.1:0-2215 GCA_043758995.1 Lichenibacterium sp.
ATGCGGTTCGGAATCTGCAGCGTTCCCGATTCCGGGTGGAGATCGCCCGAGATCATGCGGAACAAGGTCGTCTTGCCGGTGCCGTTGCGTCCGACGAACCCCGTACGGGCCCCGGTCGGGATCGCCGCCGAGGCTTGGTCGAACAGCATGCGCGGCCCGAGCCGGTAGGTGAGGTCGGTGATGTGGAGCATAGGGTCTTGTGGCGTGGCGGGGTCTGAGAGGCAAGGCCTATGCCCTCCTCGTGGCGGGGGCGTGACCTTGTCGGCGGCAGGCCGCCTCGCTAAGAGGGGCGCGTCCGGGCCGCGGCCCGTCTTTCAGCCAGCAGTGAGCCCGTCATGGCCGTCGAACATACGTTTTCCATCCTGAAGCCCGACGTGACGCGTCGCAACCTGACGGGCGCCGTCAACGCGGTCATCGAGAAGGCCGGCCTGCGCATCGTGGCGCAGAAGCGCATCAAGATGACCCGCGCCCAGGCCGAGCAGTTCTACAGCGTTCACAAGGAGCGCCCCTTCTACGGCGAACTCGTCGAGATGATGACCTCCGGCCCGGTCGTGGTCCAGGTGCTCGAAGGCGAAAACGCCATCCTGAAGTACCGCGACGTGATGGGCGCCACCAACCCCGAGAAGGCCGATGCCGGCACGATCCGCAAGGAGTTCGCGCTGTCGATGGGCGAGAACTCCGCGCATGGATCGGACGCCCCCGAGACGGCCAAGCAGGAGATCGCGCAGTTCTTCAAGCCGGACGAAATCGTCAGCTGACGAGTCTTTCGCGGCTCCTGCAAAGGTGGCGCTGAGGTTCACCGCCATCACCGAGACTGCGTCGCGTCCAGCGCACGGCCGACGCGGTCGAGGCACCCGAATTCTCGTTTTTCCTCTCCGACGCGCCTATTCTTCCCTGTAGTGGGGGCCGAGCGTGAGTGCGATTCAGGCGAAAGTCTTCGAGGCCCTTCGGCGATCGACCTTCCGGAAGACAAGGCGCTTCCCGTCGGTTCCGCGCTGGCTTCGGTCTTTACAAGTCGGACGAGGACAGCGCTCGTGGCGTTGCGAAGCGCGATGGAGCGATCGATCGGCTGACGGCGGAACTGGCGGCGTTGAGCGCCAAGCGTTCGGCAGAGATCACCGGCTTGGACGGGAGCTTTCGGCCGAAGTCGCCACCCTGAAGACGAAGCTGGCGGCGGAGGTCTTCGCCCGCAATTCCAGAATCGTCAAACTGGACGGCGACGTCGCTTTGCCGAAGTGGATCGTAGGGTTTACTCTGGCGATGGTGGTGACGTTGCTATTCCGCTCCTACACCCACTGAGAACTCGGCCGGTCAGGCGCCGGGCACAGTGAGGGCGGCATCGGGTGCCGTCGTGAGGTCGGATACGGCCCGGCCCGCCTTCAGCGTCACCTTGCCGGAGGCCACGAGCGCCAGCGCGCGAGGGTAGATGACATGCTCCTGGCGTAGCACGCGGGCTGCGAGATTTTCCGCAGTATCGCCGTCGAGGACCGGGACGGCCGCCTGAGCGATCACGGGCCCGGCATCGAGTTCCGGCACGACGTAATGGACGGTCGCGCCGTGGATCTTCACGCCAGCGTCGAGTGCCCGCGCGTGCGTGTCGAGCCCCTTGAAGCTCGGCAGGAGGGCCGGGTGAATGCTGATCATCCGTCCGAGCCAGCGTTCGCAGAACCACGCGCTCACCACCCGCATGAACCCCGCCAGGCAGACGATCTCGATACGGTGCTCGACCAAGACGGCGTCCACGGCGCGATCGAAGGCCTCGCGCGTCGGGTAGTCGCGGTGGCTGAGAGAGGCTGTCTCGATCCCCTGGTTCCTCGCGATGGCGAGCCCACCCGCATCGGCGCGGTTCGAGAACACCAATACGGCCACGGCCGGGAAGTCCGGTGCCGCCATGGCGTGGAGAAGCGCCTCCATGTTCGAGCCGCGCCCCGAAATGAGGATCGCGGTCCGGCGACGGGCCAATGTCATAGCGCGAGGTCCCGCCGGATGGTGACGCGCTCGTCCCCTGCGGCCACGACGATCTCGCCGATCCGGACGGCCGCGGAGCCGAGTTCGGCGAAGAGGGCCGTGACGGCTTCCGCCTGATCCTGATCCACCACGACCGCCATGCCGATCCCGCAATTGAAGGTGCGGGCCATCTCGGGCGCCGCGATACCCCCTTCGGCGGCCAGCCATTTGAACACCGGAGGCACCGCGACTGCGTCGAGATCGAGCA
>JAYVMK010000109.1:0-4609 GCA_043758995.1 Lichenibacterium sp.
GAGGGCCTTGTCGCCTGGATGGGCAAGCCCGGCCTCGTCGACGGCACCGGCCGACCCACTGCCAAGGGCTGCGAGATCGCTGCCCATCTGGTGCGATAGACGGGCCGAGCGGGGCAGCATCGGCGGTTCGCCACCATCGCCCGTCCTCGACTAGACGGTCGATTTTAAGAACCATGGTCCCGGGTTGAGCAGCCCGGCCTTGACGAGGTCGCGGGTCGAACCGTAGCGGTGGCTCGCAGCCTCGCACGGCGCGGCATTCCGCAACTTCGAAAGTCCCGGATAGGCGGCCAAGCCCCCGTCGTTGACGGTGACGATAGCTTCGAGGCGGGCTGCGATCTCCAGCGTCTCGGGAGCGGCTAGCAGAGCGTAGCGTAAAATGCAGGCGGTTGGGCTCGAGTGCCAGGGCGTGTGCGGATTGTTAAGATAGGCCGGAACGATGAGGCGCGTACCCGCCACATAGCCATAGAACCACTGCCACTTGACCAGGGGAATGCGGTTGAGTGGGGCCTGTCGCAACCCGCTGTGTAGGTTGTCGATCGGGCTCAAAGCCGTTTACTTTTATGCTTTGTTAACCTCTGAATATCCGAAGCAGAGCCCGAGCAGGTGGTTCTACTCGATGACGGTCCACGGGCCGGCGAAGCCGAAGCCCTTGCGCAACCACAGCATGGCCTCGAACCCCTGGGTGGAGCGCCGGGCCGTATGAAATGTCTGGAAACCGCCAACCCGCGCCATGTTCTTCTTCAGCCGGAAATGGGCGCTCTCGATCTCTTGCTGCAGGTGCTTCGTCACGTAGTGGACGGGATCGCGGGACAGCAAGCCTTCCTTCTTCGCTGCCACGAGGGCGCCCGGGTAGGTGCCAGCGCCGTCCGTGCCGATCCGGTCGGGCGACAGCAGTGAGCTCTCGTTCAGCATCTTGCGGAAGAACCGTTTGGCAGCTTTTAGGTCGCGCTTGCGTCAGGAAGAAGTCCACCGCCTCGCCTTGCTTGTCGAAGGCCCGGTACAGGTAGCGCCACTCGCCCCGGATGCGGACGTATGTCTCGTCGAACCGCACCGACCCGCAGTAAGGCTTGCGTAAGGGGCGCAGCCGACGTTCGATCATAGGCGTGTGGGCCAGCACCCAGCGCTTCACGATGCTGTGGTCGACCTCAGGGCCGCGCTCGAGCAGCAACTCCTCGATGTTGCGGTAGCTCAAGGGGGAGCGCGGGAACCACGAGACCGCCTGTACGATTAGGCCTGCCTCGAAGTGGCGACCTTTGAAGTCGTTCCTCGACCGGCTCTGGAGCTTCGCAGCGATGGCGGACAGGATCATGACTACATCCAGACAGGAGCCGGTAAAATCGGCTGTCGTGGCTAACGAACCGTCGACGTCGAAAGTTTGCGACAAGCCCAGTTTCCGCGCGGTCGGAAGGATATGTGCGAAAGCTTGCACTCGAGTCGCTCAGCTTTGGCTAGGCATGGCTGGCCAGAGTCGATTCGACAGCAACGTTCCTGCGCCGGGTTGTCCAACTTGCGATCTGCAATGCCGGCGGTTCGAACCTTTGGTGGATTGACGTCGAACGCGATATCACTTTCGTTCTGCAAGCAAGCCAGCAGCCATGGCGCTGAACGCTTCGACCGCCTTCGGCAGGACAGACTGCGGCTCGTCGCTGGCAGCGACCCATAGGGCGGCATTCAAGGCCGCTCCGCTCAGGAGCCGCGCGGCAGCCTCGACATCGACGGGTTTCAGCATTCTGACAGATACTAGCTTGGCGACAGCCCGCTTCGTCATGCCCAAACAGGCATTTTGGCTCGGCCAAAGTGAAGGATCACCAAGAAATGCGGGACCGTCCAGCAGGACGATCCGGCGGACCTCCGGGTCGAGAGCCATTTCGATGTAGGCCGCGCCCTCGGCGATCAGGCCATCCCAATCGTTTGACGCGGCGGCTGCCGCCTCTCGCGCCCGCTCAGCCATCTCACCGTCGACCTGCGCTACCACAGCGGCGAGCAGTCCCTTCTTATCGCCGAAATTGTGATAGAGCGCGCCCCGCGTAAGTCCGACGTCAGCGGTGAGATCGTCCATCGAGGCAGCGGCGAACCCTTTTTCGGCAAAGGCTCGTCGACCGGCCGAGACCAGTTTGGCGCGGTTTTCCTTCATGGTTTGAGCGCGGCGTTTCGGAACCATGACGTCCTCACTTTCGAGACACGAGACGCATGCGATTGACATACGAACCGTATGATATAAATTGACATACGTCTCGCATATCACCTTTACGACGCTCACGAAGCTTGATCGTCCCTTGCCCGAAAATCAGCCGGTCGAGCCGGCGCTTCCAACAAGGATTTTGTCATGACGAAACGCGACGCCGTGTTTCCCGCCAACCGCCATGCGCTCTATGAGGCCCACGGCTATTCTGCAGCGATCCGCTCTAGCGATCTTCTGTTTGTTTCCGGTCAGGTGGGAAGCCATTCCGACGGGGCGCCGGAGCCAGACTTCGGCAAGCAGGTCCGCTTGGCTTTCTCTAATCTGGAACAAACACTGGCAGCCGGCGGCTGCACGTTCGACGATTTAGTTGACATAACGACGTTTCACACCGATCCAGAAAACCAGTTTTCAACGATCATGGAAGTGAAGAACGAGATTTTTCCGCAAGCGCCCTATCCGAACTGGACGGCGATCGGCGTCAACTGGCTCGCCGGCTTCGACTTCGAAATCAAGGTCATCGCTCGTATTCAGGCCCGGGTCAACGTGTCTTCCGGCCGAGAAAATTAGTTATCGTATAACGGCCGCCACCTCACGAATACAAACAAGGATTCCGATCCGATTTCCACTGACTTACGCCGTTCAAATAGATAGCCGTGCGAGCCGGATGCGACGCAGCGACATCAGTCATCAAAGGTCTAGCTGCGCGGCACGTTATGCGACGGAGTTTTCCGGGCATGCAAATTTTTAGGACAAAAGCGACAGAATCGCCGGGCCCTTCTGACCCGCATCGCGCCGAGGCAGTCTCGTTTGGCTGTAGACCCGCTGCGGGTCGCGTCCCGAATCACGGCGACTGAAGCGGGCGCGGATACGGCGGACGAGGCGCCGGACGTGGGCTCGCGCCTCGACGCCCGATTGCGTCTTGCCCGGACGCATCACCAGTGTGACCGGGCGGCTGCGCTCGGTATTGTAGACGTGGGTGAGCAGAAAGCAGCGCTGGTCCTATTTTGGCATTGTACAGCGACAGC
Source organism: Lichenibacterium sp. (assembly GCA_043758995.1). Taxonomy (GTDB): domain Bacteria; phylum Pseudomonadota; class Alphaproteobacteria; order Rhizobiales; family Beijerinckiaceae; genus Lichenihabitans. Next base: position 3,208 of record JAYVMK010000109.1, read on the forward strand.
TGCTGATGGCCGTGGACGAAATCGCACGAATCGTCGATGTCGAGCGTCACCGCCTCGGGTTCCCGCGGGTAGGGATCCATCCAGCGTCCAACAGGGCGTAGGTAAGGCTGATCACGTCGCGGAGGCGTGGGGCGCTCTCCAATAACGACAGGGTCGGCTGAGAGCACGGGTAACCGCCGGTGTCGGGCAGACGTCCGCAGGCGTGCTTAAGGGCGGGATCAGTGCGCAAGGTGTCGAGATCGTCGCAGCCCTCGTAACCGCAGCAGATCGCGAAGATGCGGGCCCGGATCATTTCCGCGAAGCTGTGGATGACCCGGGTCGAATCACGGCGGCCGGGATTAGCCGCGCCAGTCGCTCGGCAAATGCCGAAGAGCCGCTCCGCCAGCGACAGCAGCATGACACCGCCGTCCGAGGTGAGACGTCCATCGCCGAAGGCGGCTGTGATATTCTTCCGTTCGACGGCTGGAAACGCGAAAGACGGGACCGTGTTGTCGACCATGGCGCGCGTGGCACCGTGTGAGGTGGATCGGACTTGGCGTCGGCACCAAAATTCTGCACTATTCAACGCGTTAAGCTACGCTCGCCACCGCTCCTTACGGTCCCAGCGAGTAAGACTGGCTAGCAGTTCGGGCATCCCAGGCCGACATGGCCAACTGGGCCACCGACTCCAACTCCTCCGGCGTAACGGCGTCGCGGGCTAGTATGGACATACCGCTCTGCAACGTCTGGATAAATCGCGAAAGTGCGTGAATGTCCACTGAAGCCGGAAATTCACCTTCCGCAACGGCGCGCGCCAAGCGGTCCCTGAGTCGATCGAAAGTAATCGCCCGCGCAGAAAGCACAATGCTTCCAAGTGCTTCATAACCCTCACTTTTAACGGGCGACAGCGTCACCATGCAGCCGTTGGGAATGTCGAGGGCGCTCCCGCTAAGAACCTTGGCGGAGTCAACGAGAAGACATTGCACTGCTGCTCTGGCCGTCTCGGCTGCGAGAAATCCTCCCCAGACCAGGACCTCGTAGGTTTCGCGGTAATAACCCAGCGCCTCGACATAGAGCGCTTCCTTCGAGCCGAAGGCCGCGTAAAGGCTCGGGGAACCGACCCCCATGGCTTCCGTAAGGTCGGCGATTGATGTCGCTTCGTATCCCTTGATCCAAAACAGCCGCGTCGCCTTCGCCAACGCCGTCTCTCGGTCGAAACCCCTTGGCCGACCACGGCCTCGCGCGTTCGTCAGATGAGCCTTCGACGATCGTTGCGCAGTTTTATGCATCGATCACCACATAAACTTGTTGACACTACCCATCAATGCCCATATTTCTGCATCGATCGATACAGAAATACGGGCGAGACGAATGATTCGGGCTCGCGTATCGGCCAACGAACATTGTCTCCATTTAAAAGGAC
>JAYVMK010000110.1:0-3055 GCA_043758995.1 Lichenibacterium sp.
CCATGGTACCACCAGGAAGACGGAATCGGCGGCACGTTCACATTGTCGAGCGCGTGTTTGATATTGGCCGGGAAGACGCAAACCGCGTAGGCGGCGAAGGCCCAACCGGCGGCACGACGCAGGCGCGGGGTCAGCAGGGCGACGGATCCGGCAAGTTCGCAGACACCCGTTGCCAGCACCACGTCGCGCGGATCAGGGACCCAGTCCGGCATGATAGGCAGGAAGGCGTCCGGGTTCGTGACATGGACCACGCCGATTCCTGCATAGACGGCCGCAAGGGCAAGGCGGGCGCCCGCGCGAACTCGTGGATGCGTCAGCGTCTTGGTGGTCATGAAGTAAGTTCTCGCTACCAGCAGCACCGGACAACGGCGGGGGGCCCAGGGGGTTGCGCGTCGCGGCGCGACGGTCGACACCTCGAATGATGAGCGCCTTGCCTCCTTTCCTGTCCAACCGTGCCCGCGGCGCCCTGGCGGCGGGCTTTCGGCGGATCGGTGCCCGGACCGAGATCGTCGGCCCGCACGAGACCGGCGGCTATCGCCTGCGCCTGCCGAGAACCCACGGCGGCCCCTGCGAGGCCGTGATCGTCAATACGGGCGGCGGCATGGCGGGCGGAGACCGGGCCAGCTTTGCCTTCGCGGCGGAGGCTCACGCCAGCGTCACGCTCGCCACCACGGCCGCTGAAAAGATCTACCGCGGCCGGGAGGCTGGAGGCGACGAGGCCGAGACACGTGTCGATGTCGCACTGACCCTCGCCGCGGGAGCCACGCTCGACTGGCTGCCGCAGGAGACGATCCTGTTCGACGGCGCACGCCTGACTCGCAGCCTGTCGGTCGACATGGCGCCGGATGCCGACTTGCTGATGGCCGAGATCCTGGTCTTCGGCCGTCTCGCCATGGGCGAGCAAATCGCCTCGGGCCAGTTCAAGGATCGCTGGAGGATCAGGCGCGGCGGACGGCTCGCCTTCGCCGAGGATCTGGCGCTCGGGGGCGACGTTGCGGGCCTGCTCGATCGCCCGGCCTTGGGCAGCGGCGCGAGAGCGAGTGCCACCGTTCTACTTGTCTCACCGAGGGCCGAAGCGCTGGTCGAAGATGCCCGGGCGGCGATCGCCGAGCCCGAGGTCACGGCCGGCGTCAGCGGATGGAATGGACTGCTCGTGATCCGGGCCATCTCGCCCTCGCCAGAGCGGCTGCGCGCCGCTATCGTATCCCTTCTGCAGTCCTTGCGGGGCCGAGCCCTGCCCCGCCTTTGGACATGAAGGAACTCGTCCGATGAATCTCACGCCGCGCGAAAAGGACAAGTTGCTGATCGCCATGGCGGCGCAGGTGGCGCGACGGCGGCTCGAGCGCGGCATCAAGCTCAACCACCCCGAGGCCGTGGCGCTGATCACCGACATGGTGGTGGAGGGCGCGCGGGACGGGCGCAGCGTCGCCGATCTCATGCGCGCAGGCTCCGAGGTCCTCACCGCCGATCAGGTGATGGAGGGGGTGGCCACCATGATCCACGACGTGCAGGTCGAGGCGACCTTTCCGGACGGCACGAAGCTCGTCACCGTGCATCATCCGATCCGCGGCGCCGACGACACGCTCATTCCAGGGGAGGCCCTGCCGGCCGCGGGCAGCATCACGATGAACGAGGGGCGCGAGACGCTCACCCTCAAGGTCGAGAACGGCGGCGACCGGCCCATCCAGGTCGGCTCGCATTACCACTTCTTCGAGGCGAACCCCGGGCTGCGCTTCGACAGGGCAGCAACGCGGGGGTTTCGCCTCGATATTCCGGCTGGAACGGCCGTCCGGTTCGAGCCCGGCCAGAGCCGGGATGTCCGTCTCGTCGCCCTGGCCGGAGCCCGTGAAGTCTATGGGTTCCGCGGCGAAGTCATGGGCAAGCTTTGACTTTGCTGGAGCGTCGCTCCATGCAAGCCGACGCTTCGACGGAACTCAGAACGAGCCGTCGTCCATACCGATCGACGGAAGACCGCCGTTGGCAAAGCCAGCCTCGACCGGTGCCTGATGCCGCATAGGCGCCGCAAAATCGGCCTTCGCCTGCTCGAAGGATGCGGTCGTGCTCCGACCCTCGGCGGTCAAGTGACGACCGGTCGACCGGTCGCTGGCCGGAACCACTCCAGCCGTAAGTGACGCAGCACGAGTTGCCACGCTCGGGTAACGCGGCTCCATATCGCCGTAATCGGGACGCGAGAGACTGCCCGATGCATAATCATTATCGGTCTTGAAGTCCGGCCCTGGGCCGTTGTGGAAGCCGCCCACCGCGTCGAAATGGGGTCCGCCATAACCACCACGGGCTCCACCAAAACCAGCGACCTGACCGAGGCCGGCATTGCCGCGGGTGATGGGGTTGCCGGCCTGATCGCCATAGAAAGTCTCGCCCCCGGTACGGAACGGTCCGAAATAGTAGAGCCGCGGATCGTTCCACGCATGCTGGCGAACGATGTAATCGTTGCCGAAGTCGCCTGGGCCACCCACGACGGCGATCGGAGGCACAGCCGCACGGCGACGGATAGTCAAAGGACGGGCGGCCGCGGTGCGCGCCGGACGAGGCCGGGCGACAGGTCCATGAACCGCGGGTCGGCGCACTACGGTTTCCGCGGCATGGGCTTGGTCGAGCGCGACGACCGCTGCGGTCATCGCCAGCAACCCGCCTGCGATCAGCGCGACAGCGCCACGTCGATTATTGTCGGCCATCTCGGCAACTCCATTGCGATCCCGACGGCGCGCAAGGCGTCTGCCGACTCGATCTCTTCCGAACCATAACGCAGGTCACGGTCGCTGAGTGCCACGAAGATGGCGGATGGTTGACACGCGCGCAACGCATGCGGGCACCGGTGCGTCGATCCTGCGCTCTGGATCATAAGTGCCCGGCCTTCAAACAGCCGGGCAGCCCATCGTCGATGCCGACCGAACCACGCACGAGCCCGCCGAGCAGCCGCTCGAAGACCGTCAGGACTCGCGGGCGATCATCATGTTCTTGATCTGCGAAATGGCCTTGGCGGGGTTGAGGCCCTTAGGGCAGGCCTTGGCGCAGTTCATGATCGAGTGGCAGC
>JAYVMK010000111.1:0-7262 GCA_043758995.1 Lichenibacterium sp.
GACACGATGAGGCGACCATCCTCGACAACGAGTTCGACCGATCTCCCCTCCGTGACGGCCAGCGTTCGAGCTAGCGCGTTGGGAATGCGGAGCGCGAGGCTGTTCCCCCATTTCGCGACCTGGCTGATCATGGCGACTGTCCTGCAATCGACGGCAATGGCCTTGAGACCTCAATCCGTAGCGTCATTGTAGATACAAGACGAAATGGCGGAGGTCGAGGAGCCGTCGGCCGCCGTCGCGGTAAGCCGTATGGCCAGGCTCGATCACACCCAGGATTGCCCGCTCGCCGTGGGGGCCAGCCCGAGTTGAACGGCCAGGGTGGCTCCTACGTCGGCGAAACTGGTCCGCTGCCCCACGGTGCCGGCCGACCCGCCCGGCGCATGGACCAGGATCGGCACCACTTCGCGCGTGTGGTCGGTGCCGCGGAATGTCGGATCATTGCCGTGGTCGGCGGTGATGACCAGGAGATCGTCGGAGCGCAGCGCAGCCAGCACGTCCGGCAGGCGCCGGTCGAAACGTTCGAGGCAGGCCGCGTAGCCGGCCGGATCGCGACGATGCCCATGGTCGGTATCGAAATCGACAAGATTGGCGAAGACCAGGCCGCCGTCCGGCAGATCGCGTAGGGCGTTGATCAGGTGGTCGAGATTGGCGTCGTTGCCGACGCCGTGGAGCTCCGTCCCGGTGTTGCGGTGGGCGAAGATGTCGCCCGTCTTGCCCACCGTGACGATCGCTCGGCCGGCCTCGGCGGCGCGGTCGAGCAATGTGCCGGGCGGCGGCGGCATCGCGAAATCTCGGCGGTTGCCGGTGCGCCGGAACGAGCCGGCATCCGAGCCCAGGAAGGGCCGGGCGATGACCCGGCCGATGCGGAGTGGGTCGCAGAGGCGCCGGGCCGTGGCGCAGAGCGCATAGAGCCGATCGAGACCGAAGGCCTCTTCATGAGCGGCGATCTGCAGCACGGAATCGGCGGAGGTGTAGAGGACCGGCCGGCCGGTCCTGAGCGATGCCTCGCCGAGATCCTCCACGATCACCGTGCCCGACGCATGCTGGTCGCCCAGGATGCCGGACAGGCCGGCCTCGGCACACAGAGCCGCCACGAGGGTGGGCGGCAGGCAGGGATCGCTGGTCGGGAAGTAGCCCCAGGGCTCGTGCACCGGGGTGCCGGCGAGTTCCCAATGTCCGGACGGCGTATCCTTGCCCATCGACACTTCGATGGCGAAGCCCCAGGCGCTGCCGGCTGCCGGTCGATCGCTCAGGCCCGGCGGCAGACGGCCCGTCGCGGCCACTGCTGCCGCGCCGAGCCCCAGAGCGTCGAGGTTCGGCAGCGATAACGGACCGGCCCGCAGGCCGGTGCGGTCGCCGCGCCCCGCCGCGCAGGCCTCGGCGATATGGCCCAGCGTGTCGGCGCCACCGTCGCCATAGGCGGCGGCATCGGGAGCAGCCCCGATGCCGACGGAATCGAGAACCAGGAGAACCGCCCGCGCCACGGTCTATTGCGCCGCCACCGCGGCATCGTTCACGGCTTCGACGTTGAAGGCCGCCGCGAAGAGCGCCTGCGTGTAGGGGTGGGTCGGGGCCGCGAAGACCTCGGCCGCTGGGCCGGCCTCGACGACGCGGCCGGCCTTCATGACGACGATCTCGGTCGCCAGGGCCCGCACCACCTTGAGATCGTGGCTGATGAAGAGATAGGCCAGTCCGCGCCGCCGCTGCAGGTCCCGCAACAGATCGACGATCTGCGCCTGCACCGACATGTCGAGGGCCGAGGTCGGCTCGTCCAGCACCACGAATTTCGGCTCCAGCACCATGGCGCGCGCGATGGCGATGCGCTGCCTCTGGCCGCCCGAGAATTCGTGCGGATACCGGTCCATGCTGGCCGGATCGAGCCCCGTATCGGCCAGGGCCTTGGCGACGATCTCGCGGCGCTGCGCGTAGGGCAGTTTCTGCTGGATGGCGAGCCCCTCCTCGACGATGCCGAAAACGGAGAGACGTGGCGACAGCGAGCCGAAAGGGTCCTGGAACACGACCTGCAGGTCGCGGCGCAGTGGCCGCAGCGCGGCGGAGTTCAGCCCGTCGATGCGTCGCCCGAGATAGCTGACCGGCCCCTCGGAGCGGATCAGCCGCAGGATGGCGAGGCCGAGCGTCGTCTTGCCCGAGCCCGACTCCCCTACGACCCCGACGGTCTGGCCCTCGCGGACGTCGAGCGAGATGCCGTCGACCGCCTTCACGTGCCCCACCGTGCGGCGCAGGAAGCCGCGTCGGATGGGAAACCAGACCTTCAAATTCTGCGTCTCCACGATGGAGGTCGCGGAGCGATCGCAGACGGGCGGCAGGCCTTTGGGCTCTGCCGCCAGCAGCATTTGCGTATAGGCGTGCTGGGGCGCGCGGAAGACCTCGGCGGCTGGACCAGCCTCGACGATCCTGCCCTTCTGCATGACGCAGATGTCGTCGGCGATGCGGCGCACGATGCCGAGGTCGTGGGTGATGAACAGCATCGCCATGCCGAGCTTGGCCTGGAGGTCCTTCAGCAGCTTCAGGATCTGCGCCTGGACCGTGACGTCGAGCGCCGTGGTGGGCTCGTCGGCGATGAGCAGGTCCGGTCGGTTCGCCAGCGCCATGGCGATCATGACGCGCTGCCGTTGGCCGCCCGAGAGCTGATGCGGGAAGGCGCCGAGGCGTGACGCCGGATCGGGGATGCCGACTTCGGTCAGGAGTTCGACGACCCGGGGACGTAGCTTGGCACCGCCCGCGAGCCCGTGCAGCTCCAGGATCTCGCCGAGCTGCTTTTCGATCGTGTGCAGCGGGTTCAGCGACGACATGGGTTCCTGGAACACCATGGTGATGGACTTGCCGCGGATGCGCCGCATCTCGCGCTCCGGCGTGGTGAGCAGGTCACGCCCGTCGAAGAGAATGCGGCCGCCGAGCACCTGGGCTCCCGAAGCCTCCAGCAGCCGAGCGATCGCCATGGCGGTGACGGACTTGCCCGAGCCGGACTCTCCCACCAGCGCCAGCGTACCGCCGCGCTTCAGCGTGAACGAGACCCCGTCCACCGCCCGCGTGGTCTGCCCGCCTTGCGTGAAGCCGACCGCGAGGTCCTGGACCGACAGCAGGGGTTCGGAAGACGGGGCGTCGGTCAACAGAGAGGCTCTCGCGGTACAGGGGAGGTCACCCTTCCCCATTCGGGGAGGCTTGCGCAAGCGCGATCCGCTGCGGCTGGCCAGCGCGGGTCTGCCGGCCTATGTCAGCCCCCGATGCTCCCCCTGCCCTCCGAAGGACCTCGCCATGACCGAAGCTCCCGCCGGTAAGCCCGTCCTCGACGAGGATACGATCGCTTTTGCCGGCAAGGTGTTCCAGCTCGCCCGCCTGGGCCACGCTCCCCAACTCGAGGAGCTCCTGGCCGCGGGCCTGCCCGCCAATCTCATCAACGACAAGGGCGACACGCTGCTGATGCTGGCCGCCTACCATGGCCATCTCGACACCGTGCGGGCGCTGATGGCGCATGGCGCCGATGCGACTCTCGCCAACGATCGCGGCCAGGTGCCGATCGCGGCAGCGGCCTTCAAGGGCTATGGCGCCGTGGTCGAGGCCATGATCGACGGCGGCGCGTCGGTCGACGGCTGCGGACCGGACGGCAAGACCGCTCTGATGATGGCGGCGATGTTCGATCGGACCGAGATGCTCGACCTGCTGCTCGCCCGCGGCGCCGACCCGACGGCGCGCGATGCGGCCGGGATGAGTCCACAGGACCTCGCCGATCGCATGGGGGCGACCAATACCGCCGCGCAGCTCCGACAGCGCTGACGACGAAGCGAATCGGGGCCTCGCGCGTTATCCGGGGCATCAGAGCAGAGCAGAGACGACGCCATGGAACCGATGAAGCCGATGCAACCCATGAAGCCCATGGAGCCGATGAAACCCATGGACGGCGGCAATGTCTGGTGGCCGAAGGAGTTCGGCGCACCCTCGTCCAGCGGGGCCCAGAACGGGATGCGCTATGCCTTCTTCCCCGATCAAAAGCGCCTGCTGATCCAGACGGATGGCAAGGTCACAACCTACGACAGCGGCGACCATGCCATCAGCGGCGTGCAGCAGGCGAGTGGCGCTTGGGCCACCTTCAGCGATGCCAATGGCACCGTCGATCTGAAAGATTTAAGGCCGGTCGATTAAGCGCCCCGGGTCTCGGGACCGCGACGCCTGCAGTCTCTCCTTCGGAGGCGCGCTTTGCCGTTCAGGCTGCCGCGCTCGCCAACTGGTCGAGTTCCGCCGCAGCCTCGTCCGGGATCACGCACCCGGCCGCCGCGATGTTCTCCCTCAGATGCGCCACCGACGAGGTGCCGGAAATCAACAGGATGTTGGGCGAACGACGCAGCAGCCAGGCCAGCGCGGCCTGCAGCGGCGTGAACCCGAGCCGGGCCGCGACATCGGAGAGCGTCGACGACTGGAGCGGTGAGAAGCCGCCGAGCGGGAAATACGGCACATAGGCGATCCCGTCGCGGGCAAGGTCGTCGATCAAAGCATCATCGGCACGGTGCGCGAGATTGTAGTTGTTCTGCACGCAGACGATCTCGCAGAGCTTGCGCGCTTCCGCCACCTGGGTCGGTGTCACGTGGCTCAGCCCGATGTGCCGGATCAGGCCCCGCCGCTGAAGATCCGCCAGGACGGACACCGGCGCCTCGATCGAGCCTTCCACGGGATGATGCGGATCGAACATGCAGCGGAAGTTGACGACCTCCATGGCGTCGAGGCCGAGGTTGCGCAGGTTGTCGTGCACCGCGGCCGTGAGGTCCTCGGCCGAGAAGGCCGGATTCCATGACTTGTCGGCGCCGCGGCGCGCCCCGACCTTGGTGACGATGACCAAGTCCTTGGCGTAGGGATGCAGCGCCTCGCGGATGAGTTGATTGGTCAGGTGCGGGCCGTAGAAATCGCTGGTGTCGATATGGTCGACGCCGCTTCCGACCGCCTCCCGCAGGACTGCCCGTGCGGCCTCCGGGTCTTTCGGCGACCCGTACACACCGGGGCCGGCGAGTTGCATGGCCCCGTAGCCGAGGCGGTGAACGGTGCGCGAGCCGAGCGCGAAAGTGCCGGACTGTTCGATGGGGGACATAGCCGCTCTCCTGTGACGATACCCATCATCTAGGGTTTCCAGACTGCACGATAATCCATGGCGATCTGAACGGGGCTGTGCTAAAAGTCGAACGATGCAGGTGGGACTGGCCGATCTCGAAGCTTTCGTGGCTGTGGCGCGGGCCGGCGGCTTCCGCGACGCGTCAAGGGTGAGCGGGCTCAGCGCCTCGGGGCTGAGCGAGGCGGTGCGACGTCTGGAGACGCGGCTCGGCGTGCGCCTGCTGCATCGGACGACCCGGAGCGTCACGACGACCGAGGCCGGCGAACGACTGCTTGGAAGGCTCGGCCCGGCTCTGGGCGAGGTCGAGGAGGCGCTCGGCGTCGTCGATGCCTTTCGGGACCGTCCGGCCGGCACGCTGCGCCTCAATGTGGCGGTAAGTGCCGCGAGGCTGATCCTGCCGTCCATCGTTCCGGCTTTTCTCACCGCCTATCCCGAGATCCGGCTGGAGGTGATGACGGAGGAGAGCTTCGTCGACGTGCTGGCGGCGGGATGCGACGCCGGAATCCGCTATGGGGAGCGGCTCGAGCAGGATGTCATCGCGGTGCCGATCGGCCCTCGCGTCCAACGCTCCGCCGCGGCGGCTTCGCCGGCCTACCTCGACCGCTGCGGCCGGCCCGAGCACCCCCGCGACCTTCTCGCCCACGCCTGCCTGCGCAACCGCTTTGCCAGTGGCGCGTCGGCGTCCTGGGAGTTCGAGCGCGACGGCGAGGTCCTGATGGTCGAGCCTGCCGGACCACTGGTTGTTCAGGCGGGCGGCGGCAGCGACCTCGCCATAGCGGCGGCCACGGCCGGCACGGGGATCGTCTATCTCTTCGAGGACTGGCTGCGGCCCCAGATCGACAGCGGCGCGCTCGAACCCGTGCTCGAGACCTGGTGGCCGAGCTTCCCGGGGCCGTTCCTCTACTACTCCGGTCGGCGCCTCGTGCCCCCGCCGTTGCGGGCGCTCGTCGATTTTATCAGGGCAAACGGCACGCCGAAGTGACGAAAGCCGAAAGGTGCCGGACGCGGTCGCGCGGCTCGAGGGCTGAGATCCTGCGTCCCTCCAAGGGTCGCGAGATACCGATGTTGGTGCGGACAGATACGGCCCACCAGTTCCCTCATCTTGAGCCGCGCCCGAATGGCCCGTTTCGAAAGACGAGGGCTCCTGGGTTCCACTCCGGGTTCGGCTCATCCCCAAGTTCAAACGCCTAGCCTCACCGACGCTTGCCGATTGCCGGGCCACGGGCGACCATAGGGTCGACCCGTCGGCAATCGGGAGGAGAACGCAGTGGCGCGACAAGGTCTCATGGCGCGCAAGAGCGTCGCCGACCTCGCTGAGGGTGGAAACGCCGGCGAGCCCGAACTCGCCCGCACGCTCGGGCCCTGGAGCATCACCGCCATGGGCATCGGCGCGGTGATCGGCGCCGGCATCTTCGTGCTGACCGGCACCGCGGCGGCCCGCTATGCCGGGCCGGCCATCATGGTGTCCTTCGTGCTCGGCGGCATCGCCTGCGCCTTCGTGGGCCTGTGCTACGCCGAACTCGCCGCCATGCTGCCGGTCTCCGGCTCGAGCTACAGCTACACCTATGCGACGCTGGGCGAGATCTTCGCCTGGATCGTGGGCTGGGACCTCATCCTCGAATATGCGGCCGGCGCCGCCACGGTGGCGGTGGGCTGGTCGGGCTATGCAACGAGCCTCCTCGCCTCGGCGGGCTTCAGCCTGCCGCCGCGTTTCGCTGCCGCTCCCGGCACGGCCCTGACGCTGGCCGATGGTTCCCAAACGACCGGCCTCCTCAATCTGCCGGCCGCCCTCATCGTGCTGCTGCTCACCGCATTGCTGGTGGTCGGCACGACGGGGTCGTCGCGGTTCAACAACGTCATGGTGGCGCTGAAACTCACCGTCGTGGCGCTGTTCGTCGGCTTCGGCGTCTTCGCGGTCAGCCCGGCGCATTGGCAGCCCTTCATGCCCCCCAATGGAGGGAGCTTCGGCCATTTCGGCTGGAGCGGCGTGCTCCGAGGCGCCTCGGTGGTGTTCTTTGCCTTCATCGGCTTCGACGCCGTCTCGACGGCCGCCCAGGAGGCGGAACGCCCGCAGCGCGACATGCCGATCGGCATCCTCGGTTCGCTGGCGATCTGCACCCTGCTCTATGTCGCGGTCGCGGCG
>JAYVMK010000112.1:0-6481 GCA_043758995.1 Lichenibacterium sp.
CCTTTTCTCTCGGCTCGAACATACAACGCTCGTCCAAGTCGCCTTCCTGCGCCCGGCCTCGACCCGGCCGGGACAAGGAATCTTCGCTTTGCCGGAATGGTCAGCCCTTCTTCAGCTGCTCCGGCTTATGCACCGCTTCCTTGCCGGACTTGTCGCTCTTCACGAGGACCTGAGGTTCGTCCTTGGTGGCCTTGGCGATGTGGCCTTTCACCTTGGTGTCGGAGGTCACGATCTTCTCGACCGTACCGTGGGTCTCGCCGCCCGCCGTGTTCCACTTCACCTCGTCGCCCTTCTTCGGCAGCTTGGTCATCGTCGTTCTCCTATGATGGTGACGTGCACCGCCGAAGCTGAGGTGCCGTTCGGACAGCATGATCGCCGGTCAGATGGCCTCGACCCTACGCCTTGCGCCGGCCGCGGCGCCCTCGCCGAACAGCTCGATCCCGGCCGATTCGATGGCGCGGCGGATCTGGCGTGCCCGGTCGATCGTCACCGGACAATCGTCGTCGCTCATCTCGGCCAGTTTCAAGATCGCGTGAGGGACACCCGCCTTTTCGGCGAACTTGGACCGCTGCAGGCCCATCAGTTCCCGCGCCTCGCGGATCTGTTTGCCGGTGATCATGCGGCCGATATCCTCGACGAGGCTGGCCAGCGAGGCCGCGTTTTAGAGTTACGCGGTCACGCGACCCGAGTTTCAAAGCGGCAACGCGATCTCTCGTCCTAGTCATTCGCCGGAACGTGGAGCATCGTCACGCCACCCACAGCCCGCGCGCCCGATGCCACTCCTCGATCGATTCGACAGGATAGTCGTCGAAACAACCGTCCTTCGGCCCGATCTGCGGGACGACCCACGGCGCCTTCGATTCGAGCAGGATATGCGTGCTCTCTGCCGGCACCGGCAGCGGCGTGTCGATCGCCGACGCGAAAGGGTGGATGAGCTCGGGCCAGCGTGGGTCCCACAGCCATAGGGCCGAAGCGCAGCGCGAACAGAAGCTGCGCTCCGCCGGCGACGTGAAGGGTCGGCCGTCCTCGTCGGCCAGTTCGGCCCGATAGACGCGGCGCGCATTGTCGTCGTCCACGATCTTCAGTGTAGCGGCATCGGCCAGGAGATTGACGGCATAGCCGCCGCCTCCGGCCGTCTTGCGGCAGACGGTGCAGTAGCAGCGCTGGTAGGGCTGCGGCGCGCAACTTTCGCAGGTGAAGCTGACGGCGCCGCAGTGGCAGGATCCCTCGAGAACCATCGCCATGGCGCGCCTCACGCCGGCTTGATGGAGGACTGGCCGCGCCAGAGATCGATGCCACCCTCGGTCGCGTGCCGGTCGATGGCGGCGAGTTCGTCCGCGCTGAAGGAGAGCTGCTTCAGGGCGTCGAGCGAATTGTCGAGCTGCGTGACCGATCGTGCGCCGATCAGCGCCGAGGTGACACGCGGATCGCGCAACACCCAGGCGATCGCCATCTGGGCCAGCGACTGACCGCGAGTCTTGGCGATGTCGGCCAGCGCCCGGATGCGGCTGAGGTTCTCCTCCGAGACGAGATCCGCCGAGAAGGATCCGCCCTTCGCGGCCCGCGCATCCGCAGGAACGCCGCCGAGATACTTGTCGGTCAGGAGGCCCTGCGCCAGAGGCGAGAACGCGATGCAGCCCGTGCCGAGATCCGACAGCGTATCCAGCAGGCCGTCCTCCACCCAGCGGTTCAACATGGAATATGAGGGCTGGTGGATGAGCAGCGGCGTACCGAGCGACTTCAGGATGGCGTGAGCCTGCCGGGTGAGCTCCGGCGAATAGGAGGAAATGCCGACGTAGAGCGCCTTGCCGGAGCGCACCAGATGATCCAGCGCCCCCATTGTCTCTTCGAGGGGCGTCTTGGGGTCGGGACGGTGGTGATAGAAGATGTCCACATAGTCGAGGCCCATGCGCTTCAGCGAAGCCTCGCAGCTCGCGACCAGGTATTTGCGCGAGCCGTGATCGCCGTAGGGACCGGGCCACATGTCCCAGCCGGCCTTGGACGAGATGACCAGCTCGTCGCGGTGCGGGCGGAAATCGAGATCCATCCAGCGGCCGAAATTGGCCTCCGCCGAGCCGTAGGGCGGGCCGTAATTGTTGGCGAGATCGAAATGGGTAACACCGCGGTCGAAGGCGCGGCGCAGCACGGCGCGGCCCGTCTCGAACACGTCGGTGCCGCCGAAATTCTGCCAAAGACCCAGCGACACGGCCGGAAGATCCAGGCCGGAACGGCCGCAGCGGCGGAACTCGGCAACCTCGTAGCGGGACTCGGCGGGCAGATAGGTCATGCGGTTTCCCTCGGAGATACTTTTCTTATGCAAGGCGGCGGACAATGTTCCGCGCCCACGTGTCCGTCAACGCGATCGGCGATCCCGTGGTGGCGCGCCGAATGCGCTGCCGAACTCCGGTTCGATGTGCTTGACCAAGCGCGGCAATTGGCGTCACCCTGCCCTCAAAGCCGTGCTTCGGGGCGCTTCGTCCGGCGCCGCGGAGAGCATCAGCAAAGGGCGGGAGTCGGCGGTGAACGACAAGGCTGACGCCCGGACGAGGCGCCTCGACCTCGCGGCCCGCGCCGCTTGGCTTTACTATATCAAGCGTCATACCCAGGACGAGATCGCCGCCGAACTCCGCGTCTCGCGGCCCAATGCGCAGAGACTCGTGGCGCTGGCGATCAGCGAAGGCCTGATCAAGTTCCGTCTGGACCATCCGCTTCTGAAGAGCATGGAGCTCGGCGAACGCCTGCGCGACCGCTACGGGCTCGACACCTGCGAAGTCGCGCCCAGCGTCGATGGCCAGAGCGATCGGTCCGGCGTGGCGCTCTTGGCGGCGCAATTCATCGAAACGCTGCTGGGCGCCCCGACGCCGCAGATTCTGGCGCTCGGCACCGGCCGCACGCTGCTCGAAACCGTTCGGGAGGTCAGCTCGATGGAACGCCCGGACCACAAGGTGGTCTCGGCAGTCGGCAACCTCACCCGGGACGGTCGCGCCAGCCCCTATGACGTCGCGATCCGCCTTGCCGATCGCGTCGGCGCCCAGTGCTATCCCCTGCCCCTGCCGGTCCTGACCGACACGTGGGAAGAATGCGGGTTCCTCAAGGCGCAGCGCGGCTATGGCATCGTCGATGCTCTGGTGCGCGATGCCGATGCCGAGGTGCTCGGCGTCGGCTCGATCGGCGCCGACGCGCCTCTGTTGATCGACGGATTCGTCACGCCTGACGAACTCGCGCAGCTCGAGAAGGCCGGCGCGGTTGGCGAATTGCGCTCTCACCCGATCGACGCCGCCGGCCGCCTCGTCGACGATGCCGTGACGCGCCGATTGACCGCCGTTCCACCCGTCTCCCGGCCGCGGCGTCCCACGATCCTGGTGGCGGCAGGCCGCTCCAAGATCGACGCCCTGGCGGCAGCCCTGGCGGGCCACTATGCCACGGGGCTCGTCATCGACGAGCCCACGGCTCAACGCTTGCTCGATCGGCAACTTTGACGGGAATACGACGAGTGCTATCGTTTCGCCACAGAATCGACCTTGACAGCAGGGCGGCTTAGCTTGAGCATTTGCTCTGGTGCTGAGCAAATTTTGCGGCCGACGAACGGCCGCGTCTGGGGAGGATGGGAAAATGCGTTTTGCTCGAATGAGCGGGCTTGTTGCCGCGCTGTTGGCCTCGACCGTAGCCGTCCGGGCTGCCGATCAGACCACGCTGACGATCGCCACCGTGAACAACGGCGACATGATCATCATGCAGAAACTGTCGCCCCAGTTCGAGAAGGACACGGGCATCAAACTGAACTGGGTCGTTCTCGAGGAGAACGTCCTGCGTCAGCGCATGACCACCGACATCGCCACCAAGGGTGGCCAGTTCGATATCATGACCATCGGTGCCTACGAGACCCCGATCTGGGCCAAGCAGGGCTGGCTCATGACGCTCGACGATCTCGGCGACAGCTATGACTACAAGGACCTGATCCCGCAGGTGAAGGACGGGCTCAGCATCGACGGCAAGATGTATGCGGCTCCCTTCTACGCCGAATCGTCCTTCACCTATTATCGCAAGGACCTGTTCCAGAAGGCCGGCATCACCATGCCGGAGAAGCCGACCTACGCGCAGATCGCCGAATACGCCGATAAGATCACCGACAAGAAGAACGGCATCTACGGCATCTGCCTGCGCGGCAAGCCGGGCTGGGGCGAGAACATGGCCTTCCTCGGCACGGCCGTGAATGCCTTCGGCGGCGAGTGGTTCGACATGAAGTGGCAGCCGCAGCTGACGAGCCAGCCCTGGAAGGATGCCATCGCCTGGTATCTCGACGTCATGAAGAAGGACGGTCCCCCCGGCCCCACCGCCAACGGCTTCAACGAGAACCAAGCGCTCTTCGCATCGGGCAAGTGCGGCATGTGGATCGATGCGACGTCGGGAGCCGGCCGCGTCTACGATCCGAAGCAGAGCCAGATCGCCGACAAGATCGCCTTCACGGCCTCGCCCGTCACCGACAAGAACCCGAAGGCCTCGGGCTGGTTCTGGTCCTGGAACCTCGCCATCCCGACTTCGACCAAGGAGGCCGATGCCGCCAAGAAGTTCGTCGCCTGGGCCACGTCCAAGGATTACGTGAAGCTCGTCGGCCAGTCCGAGGGCTGGGTGGCGGCGCCTCCCGGTACGCGCGTCTCGACCTATGACAGCCCCGAGTACCAGAAGGCCGCGCCCTTCGCCCCGACCGTGCTGAAGGCGATCGAGACCACCGATCCGAAGCACCCGACCGTGAACCCGGTCCCCTACACGGGCGTGCAATTCGTCGCCATCCCCGAGTTCCAGGCGATCGGCACCAACGTCGGCCAGGATATCGCGGCGGCGCTCGCCGGCCAGGATACGGCGGAAGCCGCGCTGAAGAAGGGCCAGGCCACGACCGAGCGGACGTTGAAGCAGGCCGGCTACCCCAAGTAAGCTCCTCGACGATCGGCGCCGGGTCTTGCCGTCCCGGCGTTTTCTGACGCCACACCTGGGCTCCCACGCCTTCACGTGCTTCCGTCGCGGCCCCTGACGAAGGGCCAGGATGGCTCCCCAAAAGCACGGGCTGCGTGGGACCCTTCAACCGGGAGGCCGCCGTGTCGACTTCAGCCTTGCCGCGCAATGCGGCCGTCCCGACCAAGATTCGGCGCTCGAAGCGCGGCATCGACACGCGTCCGCTGGTCTGGCCCACGATCGCGGCCCTGCTGGTGTGGATGATCGTCCCGCTCGCGCTGACGCTCTACTTCTCGTTCCGCAACTACAATCTGACGGATCCGACCGTGCAGGGCTGGGCAGGGCTCGGCAACTATACCTACCTGCTCACCGACGACAGTTTCATCACCTCGATCATCAATACGATCCTGCTGGTCGGCGGTGTGCTGATCGCCACGATCGTGTTCGGCACCCTGTTCGCGGTTCTGTTCGATCAGGAATTCTACGGCCAGGGCGTCTCGCGGCTTTTCGTCATCGCTCCCTTCTTCGTGATGCCGACGGTCGCCGCGCTGGTGTGGAAGAACCTGCTGATGGACCCGGTCAACGGGCTCTTCGCCTACATGGCCCGCGCCATCGGCGTCGAACCCATCACCTGGTTCTCGACGACGCCACTCTTCTCCATCGGCATCATCGTGGCCTGGCAATGGGTGCCTTTCGCCACCCTGATCCTGCTCACCGCCATGCAGTCGCTCGACCGCGAGCAGATCGAAGCGGCTCGCATGGACGGCGCCAAGCCCATCGCCCGCTTCCGCCACATCATCGTGCCGCATCTCGCCCGTCCCATCACGGTGGTGGTGATGATCGAGACGATCTTCCTTCTGGGCATCTTCGCCGAGATCCTGGTGACGACGAGCGGCGGCCCCGGCGACGCCTCGACCAACCTCGTCTATCTCGTCTACAAGACGGCCCTGCTGCAATTCGACATCGGCGGCGGATCGGCCGGTGGCATCGTGGCGGTCT
This sequence comes from Lichenibacterium sp., assembly GCA_043758995.1. Taxonomy (GTDB): domain Bacteria; phylum Pseudomonadota; class Alphaproteobacteria; order Rhizobiales; family Beijerinckiaceae; genus Lichenihabitans. Next base: position 5,950 of record JAYVMK010000112.1, read on the forward strand.
TGCTGGCCAATATCGTCGCCATCTTCCTCGTGCGCACCGTCGCCCGTAACCTCGATAGCTGAGGCGCCGTCATGAAGGTCAAGCAGCGCAACAAGCTCGTCATGACGGTTCTCGGCTGGACCGTGGCGTTCCTCGTCTTCTTCCCCATTCTCTGGATGATCATCACCTCGTTCAAGAGCGAGATCGATGCCATCACGCCGTCGCTGTTCTTCAAGCCGACGCTCGACAGCTTCACCAGCGTCAACGAGCGCGTGAATTACTTCGGATCCGTCATCAACAGCGTGGTCGAATCGGTCGGCGCCACCATCGTCTGCTTGGCCTTCGCGGTGCCGGCCGCCTATGCGATGGCCTTCTATCCGGGCCGGAAGACCAAGGATCTTCTGATGTGGATGATGTCCACGAAGATGATGCCGGCCGTCGGGGTGCTGGTGCCCATCTATGTCATTTTCCAGCAACTCGGTCTGCTCGACACCTGGACCGGCATCATCGCCATGTTCACCATGATGAACCTGCCGATCGTGGTCTGGATGCT
>JAYVMK010000113.1:0-8856 GCA_043758995.1 Lichenibacterium sp.
GGGCAAGGACAAGATGTTCAACTTCGCGGCCCACCGCCGGCCCGAGCATTATGGCGTCATCACGGAGCGGGCCGGCGTCATCGAGCCCGTCCCCACGACCCGCATCTGATCCCCTCGCCGAGGACCGTCATGATTCCGCTCCGCTTCACCGCCGCCGCCTTCGCGTTCTGCCTCGTCTCGACGGCAGGTGCCGCCGAACTGCCGGACAGCGTGCGGCAGGCCGGTGTGCTCCACGCCAGCGTCAACGCCATCTACGCGCCGATGGAATACAAGGACGCCGCCACGGGGACGCTCACCGGGCTCGACGTCGACCTTGGGGAGGCTCTGGCAAGGAAACTCGGGCTCCGGATCGACTGGTCGGAGAGCGCCTTCGAGCAGCTCATCCCCTCGCTGAAGACCGGCCGCGCCGACCTGCTGATCAGCGGCCTCACCGACACCCCGGCGCGGCAGGAGACGATGGACTTCGTCGACTATCTGAAGACCGGCCCGCAGTTCTACGTCCTCGCCGCGAGCCCCGCCAAGGCCGCCAGCGACCTCTGCGGACTCAGGGTCGGCACGAGCCGCTCGACCTCCTTCCCGGCCGAGATAGCCGCCTGGAGCCAGTCGCATTGCGAGGCTCTGGGCAAGCCCGCCATCGTGGTGGTGCCGGCCGAGAGCACGGTCGATGCCCGCGGGCAGCTGAAACAGGGCCGCATCGATGCCGCCGTACAGGGAAGCGAGACGATCCCCTACGCGATGCAACTCGAACGCGGCGCCTACAGGTCTCTCGGCGACCCCTTCGTGACAGGGCTTCAGGGCATCGCCTTCCGCAAGGACGAGACCGGCCTGCGCGACACCGTGGCCGAGGCGCTCCGCGGCCTCGTGGCGGACGGCACCTACGGCACGATCCTCAAAAAGTACGACCTCTCCGGCAATGCGGTCGCGACCGTCACGATCGACGGCGCCCATCCGTGAGCGTCACCCCCCTGCCCTGCGATAGCGCCTTCGGCGACCTGTCGGAGCTCAAGACGGCCCGGCGCACGCGCTGGGGTCGATGGTCGACCGCAGCCCTGATCCTGGTCGTCCTGGCGCTGCTTGGGCGCGCCTTCGCGCAGGGGCAGATCGAGTGGCCCTATGTGGCGACCTTCTTCACCGCTCCGGTGATCCTCACCGGCATCGTCGCCACCATGGTGATGGCGATCTCGGCCATGGCGCTCGGCATCGTGCTCGGCGTCGCGGTGGCGATCATGCGGCTCTCGTCCAATCCCGTGCTGCGCGGCGTCGCGGCCGCCTACACGTGGCTGTTCCGCGGCACGCCGGTGATCCTGCAGCTGCTGCTGTGGTTCAACCTCGCCCTGGTGTTCCCGACGATCGGCATTCCGGGCCTGTGGTCGGCGCGGGCCGTCGACGTGATGACGCCCTTCATCTCCGCCCTGCTCGGGCTCGGCATCAACCAGGGCGCCTATACGTCCGAGGTGGTGCGGGCGGGCCTGCTCTCGGTCGACCAGGGGCAATACGAGGCCGCCCAGACGATCGGCATGGGGCGTCTCATGGCCCTGCGCCGCATCATCCTGCCCCAGGCCATGCGGGTCATCATCCCGCCACTCGGCAATGAGTTCATTGGCTTGATCAAGACGACGTCGCTGGCCAGCGTCATCCAATATCCCGAAGTGCTGCACAATGCCGAGAACATCTACTACGCCAACAGCCGCGTCATCGAACTGCTGATCGTCGCCGGCCTCTGGTATCTCGTGGTCGTGTCGGCGCTGACGCCGCTGCAGATGCTGCTCGAGCGCCGCTTCGCACGCGGCATCGCCCGGGGCCGCCGATGACGTCGCCGCTCGTGGCGCTGCGCAGCGTCGACGTCGCCTTCGGCCCCTTCAGGGCGCTCCGCGGCGTGTCCCTCGATGTGGAAGCCGGGCAGGTCCTGTGCCTCATCGGCGCCTCGGGCTCCGGCAAGACGACGCTGCTGCGCAGCGTCAACCAGCTCGTCCCGATCGACAAGGGCTCGATCTATGTCGACGGCGAACTGCTGGGACGGCGCCGCGTCAGCGACACGCTGCATCTTCTGAGCGAGGCGGAGGTCGCTCGCCAGCGCATGAAGACCGGCATGGTGTTCCAGCGCTTCAACCTCTTCGCCCATATGACGGCGCTGCAGAACATCGTCGAAGGACCCGTCAAGGTGCAGCGCCGCAAGCCGGCCGAGGCCCGGGCCGAGGCGATGGAGCTCCTCGCCCGCGTCGGGCTGTCCGACAAGGCTCAGAGCTACCCGGCCGAGCTGTCCGGGGGCCAGCAGCAACGCGTCGCCATCGCGCGGTCGCTCGCCATGCGGCCCAAGCTGATGCTCTTCGACGAGCCGACCTCGGCGCTCGATCCCGAACTCGTCGGCGAGGTGCTGGCCGTGATGAAGGAACTGGCGCGGAGCGGCATGACCATGATGGTGGTGACGCACGAGCTCGGCTTCGCCCGCGAGGTCGCCGACCGCGTCGTCTATATGGATGCCGGCAGCATCGTCGAATCGGGCCCGCCCGCCCAGGTGCTGGGCAGCCCGCAGGAGGCCCGCACGCGCGCCTTCCTCTCAGCCGTCATCTCCTGATCTCCGAAGGATTGCCCATGAAACCCCTCCTCGCCGCCCTCCTCCTCTGTCTGCCGCCCGGTCTCGCCCTCGCGGCGCCGGACCTGCCGCCGACCCTGAAGGCGAGCGGCGTGTTCAAGGTCGCCGTGACGCCGAACTATCCGCCGATGGAGTTCCGCGACCCCGCCACCAACACGCTGACGGGCTTCGACGTCGGCCTGGCCGAGGCCCTGGCGGCCAAGCTCGGCGTCAAGCTCGAGTGGCAGGAATCCGGCTTCGAAGCCATGCTGCCGGCGCTGCAGACGGGACGGGTCGACGCCATCATCTCGGGCATGACGGATCTCGCCTCGCGTCACGAGGCGTCGAGCTTCGTCGATTACCTTCGCTCCGGTCCGCAGTTCTTCGTCCAACAGTCCCGGGCGGAGGAATTCAAGGACATGGCGGCGCTCTGCGGTCATGCGGTCGGAACCAGCCGCCGCACCTCCTTCCCGAGCGAGATCGCGGAATGGAGCACGGCCCATTGCGGCGACAAGCCCATCAAGGTCGTGGGAACCGAAGGCTCGGCCGACGCCCGCACGCAGTTGAAGCAGGGCCGCATCGACGCCGCCGTGCAGGGCAGCGAAACATTGCCCTATGTCCTGAGCCAGGAGCCCAAGGCCTACCGACCGGTCGGTGCCGCCTTCGGCCGGCAATATACCGGAATCGCCTTCGCCAAGACCGATCCGGCGATGCGCGAGGCTCTGGTCGGAGCGCTCGACGCCTTGATCGCGGACGGCAGCTACAAGGCATTGCTCGACAAATGGCAATTGTCGGCGGACGGCGTGGACAAGGCGACAGTCGATGCCGGACAGTGATGGGGAGGCGCGCCGCGCCGCCATTTCCGGGATCCCGATCCGCCCCGCCAGCGCGGCCGCGCCGGCGCCGGACTTCCCTTGGCCCGACCCCTACCGCTCGGCCATGTTCCTCAGCTTCGACGTCGATGCCGAGAGCGCCTGGACGGGTGGCAATCCCGCCCATGCCGACCGTCTGGTGACGATGAGCTACGGCGGCTACGAGGCCCGCGTCGGCACGCCGAAGCTGCTGGAGCTGCTGGAACAGCTCGGCCTCAAGGCCACGTTCTTCATCACGGGTTGGGCGGTCGACGCCTATCCCGCCATGGCGGAGAGCATCGTCAGGGCGGGCCACGAGGTCGGCCATCATGGCTATCACCATCTCCTGCCCGATCCCGGCAGCCCCTTCGTGGCGGAAGAGGTCGAGCGCGGCCTCGACGCGCTGAAGCGCCGCCTGGGCGTCGTGCCCAAAGGCTATCGCGCGCCGTCGGGCGAGTTCAGCGAAGAGCTACGGGCCCTGCTGGTCCGCCACGGTTTCCTCTACACGAGTTCGTTCCGCGACGACGTGCGACCCTATCGCCACGTGCTGCACGACGGTTCGATGGGCACCATCGAACTGCCCGTGACGCCCTCCTACGACGATTGGGTGCTGGGCCTCTCCACCCGGGTCAGCCCGCGGCCGATCCTGTCGAAGGAGCAGGTCCTGTCGATCTGGGTCGACGAACTCGACGAGATCCGCGACTGGGGCGCCATGGTGACCACCGTGCTCCACCCGCAATGCAGCGGCCGGCCGATGAGGATGCGTCTGCTGCGCGAGTTCCTGACCTATGCGCAGGGCTGCGGCGACGTGTGGATCGCGACCGGCGAGGCGATCGCCGAGCGCTATGTCGGGTTCGAGCGGGAGGCCGCCGGTTGATGGCGCGCATCAAACGCCGGGGGCTGAGGAGCATCGCATGAGCGCCACGGCCGGCCGCATCCTCGTCATCAACCCGAACAGCTCCGCAGCCGTCACGGCGGCCATCGACGCTGCGGTGGCGCCGCTGCGCCTCGCCGGCGGACCGGAGATCGTGGTCGACCGCCTGCGCTCAGGGCCGCCCGGGATCGCCACGCAACGCGACGCCGATTCCGTGATCCTGCCGCTTTGCGACTGGGTCGCCGAGGACCCGGCGGACGCCTTCGTTCTGGCCTGTTTCAGCGATCCCGGCCTTCAATCCGTGCGGGACTCCGCGAAGGGCCGCCCCGTCATGGGAATCGCCGAATGGGGATTGCTGCGGGCCCTGACGCTCGGCGAGAGTTTTGGCATCGTGGCGCTGTCGCCCGCCTCGGTGAAGCGGCAGGCCCGTTACGTCCGACAGATGGGCCTCGGCGCTCGCTATGCGGGCTCCTGGCCGGTCGACGCCTCTGCGGAGGACACGGCGGGTGCCGCTATCCGGGGCCGCCTGACGCAGGCTGCACGCCGTCTCGTGGCGGAGCGAGGTGCCGACGTTCTGGTGCTTGGCTGCGCCGGCATGGCGAGCCACCGCGGCGCGATCGAGGATGCGATCGGTCGTCCCGTCATCGAGCCGACGCAATGGGCGGTCGCGGCGGCACTCGGGGCGCTGTGCCTCGCCGCCTCCTGACACTCTCGACATTCCCAGCCGAAGCGGCTTCTCCTTGGGCGAGGCGTTTCTGAACCGATACGGGACCTGATCCATGCACTACGACCTGATCATCCGCGGCGGAACGCTGGTCCTGCCCTGGGGCGAGGAGCGCGGCGATGTCGGCACGCGCGACGGTCGCATCGCGGCGATCGGCTCACTCTCGGTCGACAGCGCCGGCGAGACGATCGACGCCACGGGGCTGCATGTCCTGCCGGGTCTCATCGACAGCCATGTCCACCTGCGTGATCCGGGCGACCCCGCGGTCGAGACGCTCGCCACCGGCACCAAGGCGGCGGTCTTGGGCGGCATCGCCACCGTCTTCGACATGCCGAACACCAATCCGGCCGTCGTCGACCACGAGCGGCTGCAATGGAAGCGCGGCTATGTCGAGGAGCAGAGTTGGTGCGATGTCGGCCTCTATGTCGGCGGAACCAAGACCAACATTGACCGTCTGCCCGAACTCGAAACCGAAGCCGGCGTCTGCGCCATCAAGGTCTTCGCCGGGTCCTCGACCGGCACCCTGATGGTGGAGGACGACGAGCATCTCGAGCGCGTGATGCGCTCGGGCCGCCGCCGCATCGCCTTCCACAGTGAGGACGAATATCGCTTGCAGGCGCGAAAGCCCTTGTTCCATTCGGGCATGCCGCATCGCAGCCATATGGAATGGCGCGACGAGGAATGCGCCTTCCTGGGCACGCGGCGCTTGATGGCCCTGGCGCGCCGCACCGGCCGGCCCGCCCATATCCTCCATGTCTCGACCGCCGAGGAATTGGAGTACCTGCGCGACTTCCGAGATGTCGCAACCGTCGAAGTCCTGGTGAACCACCTGACCCAGGTGGCGCCGGACTGCTACGACCGGCTCGGCGGCTTCGGCGTGATGAACCCGCCGATCCGTGGCGAACGGCATCGAGAAGCCAGCTGGGCGGCGATCGCCGACGGCACCGTCGACACGATCGGCTCCGACCACGCACCCCATTCGCGCGCCGCCAAGGCCCTGCACTGGCCCGAATGCCCGGCCGGTCTCACCGGCGTGCAGACGCTGGTGCCGATCATGCTCGACCATGTCAGCGCCGGGCGACTGTCGCTGTCGCGCCTCGTCGACCTCATGGCGGCCGGGCCGGCGCGGGTCTATGGCCTCGTCGGCAAGGGTCGGCTGGCGGCCGGCTACGACGCCGATTTCACCCTGGTCGACATGGGGCGGCGCCGCACGATCGAAGACAGTTGGATCGTCTCGCCCTGCGGCTGGACCCCCTTCGCCGGCACCAATGTCCAGGGTTGGCCGGTGGCGACCATCATCCGCGGCACGCCGGTGATGCGCGACGACGAGGTTCTGGGCACGCGCCAGGGCCGACTGGCGCGGTTCCGGGGCTGAGGCCGTGACGGTTCGTGCGCCCGCCACCGCGACCGGCACCATCGCGGTCTTCGGCTCCTACGTCCTCACGCGCGAGGACAATCTTCAGACGGTGCTGCGCGACCATTGGGTTGTGGTCGAGGGTGACCGGATCGCGGCGGTGACGCCGCATCGCCCGGCCGGCGCCGATCGCGTGCTCTACAGGCCCGGCCGCTTTGTCTTGCCGGGGCTGATGAACCTTCACAATCATTGCTTCAGCGAAGCCGTGGCCCGCACCCATACGGAGGACGGAGCCGGGCGCAAGCACAATCAGAGCATCGTCTATACGGTGCTGCTGCCGCTGACCAAGCGCGGCATCGAGATCCTGTCCCCGGCCGAGCGGATGGATGTGGCGCGGCTCGGGATCCTGCAGCTGCTGAAGGGGGGGGCCGCCACCGTGATGGAGCCGTTCCGCAACGGCATCCCGGAGATGTTCGACGCCGCGCTGGAGCTGGGCCTACGCTTCTATGGCGCGCCCTATCTCTTCTCGAGCGCGGCGCCGCAGGCCGGTGCGTCGGGCCGGGTCGACTATGGCGCGGCGGACGACGGCGAGGCCGATCTCCGCACCTGGAACGACCTTCATGCGACCTGGGAGGGGCGCGACGACGGCCGCATCCGCCTCGCCATGTCTCCCCATGCCACCGACACCTGCGAGCCCGACCTTCTGCGCGCCGCGGCGGCGCGGGCCCGCGCGCTCGGCGTGCCGATCACCACCCATCTCGCCCAGAGCAAAGCCGAGGTCGCCACGATCCAGGCGCGCCACGGCGGTCGCACCCCGGCCGAATATCTCGACTGGCTCGGCCTCCTGGCGCCGGACCTCTTGGCCGCCCATTGCATCGACTGTACGGATGCCGACCTCGACCTCATGGCGGCCCGTGGCGCGACCGTTCTCAATTGCCCCCGCGTCTTCGCCCGGGCCGGCACGGCGGCGGCCTTCGGCCGGTTCGCCAGCCACGGCGTGCGGACGTTGGTTGGCACCGACGGCTACAACATGGATCTCATCGGCGAACTCAACGCCGCCGCGACCGTGTCGAAACTCGTGTCCGGCAGCGCCGAGGCGGCGAGCGCGCCTGAGCTGATCAGTGCCGTGACTCACGCGGCCGCGGCCGCCATCGGCCGTCCCGATCTCGGCACGATCCGCCCCGGCGCCAAGGCCGACCTCACGATCGTCGACCTGTCGGGTCCGCTCACCCAGCCGCTGCACGACCCCCGTCGCGCCCTGGTTTGGCTGGCCAACCGCGCCGACCTCGATGCCGTCATGGTGGACGGGCGATTGCTCGTTGCGGAGGGCCGCGCCACGGGCATCGACGAGGCCGCGGTGACGCGCGCCGGCGCGGCTGCCATCCAGAAGATCTGGGCTCTGCCCGAAGCCGTAGCGGCTTTCGCCGGCTGAACCCTTTCCCTCCTGGCGGCCGCGATCCGGTCCGCCGCTTTCATCGGACGTCGCCTTGGACCGCATCATCTACATCGACGGCGTTTTCGTGCCGGCCGCCGACGCCCGGATTTCCGTGATGGACCGAGGCTTCCTTTTCGCCGACGGCATCTACGAGGTTTCGGCCGTGCTCGACGGTCGTCTCGTCGACAACGAGGCTCACCTGGCCCGGCTCGACCGGTCGCTTGCCGCGATCGGCATCGCCAACCCCCACGGCTTCGCCGACTGGGAAGGCCTGCAGATCGATCTCGTACGCTTTAACGGCCTCTCGGAAGGTCTCGTCTACATCCAGGTGACCCGCGGCGTCGCCGAGCGCGAGTTCGGCTACGCGCCCGACCTTCGGCCGACCGTCGTGATGTTCACCCAAGTGAAATCCATCGTGAACGCTCCGGTCCTGAGCAAGGGCGCCCATGTGGTGACGCGGCCCGATCTTCGCTGGGCGCGACGCGACATCAAGTCGGTCGGGTTGCTGGCCCAGGTCATGGCGAAACGCGAGGCCGCGGCGGCCGGCGCTTCCGAAGTCTTCATGGTCGAGGACGGCCACATCACCGAGGGAGGCTCTTCGACGGTGTTCATCGTCACGGCCGGGGGCGTCATCGTCACCCGGCCGCTGTCCAACGCCGTCCTGCCCGGAATCACGCGTCTCGCCGTGCTACGTCTGGCCGAAGAGGCGGGCCTGACGCTCGAAGAGCGGGCCATCGCGGTGGAAGACGCCTGCAATGCCGCCGAGGTCTTCTTCACGAGCGCGTCGAACTTCGTGGTTCCGGTGGTGGCGATCGATGGCCGACCTATCGGCGACGGGTGTCCGGGTCACCACACGCGCAAGCTGATGGAGCACTATGTCCATCTCGCGCGAGGCTGAGGCCGGCTCGGCACGCCTTGCGGCGACGTGGCCAGTCGCGCCTTCCCCGACAGGCTCAAGCGCGATCCCGAACGCGATTGAGCCCCTTGGCTTGTGGCCTTGGGGCTTGTGTGGGTGTGGTTGTTGTTGCGTGAGGTTGGTTGCGGGG
>JAYVMK010000114.1:0-11623 GCA_043758995.1 Lichenibacterium sp.
GAAGGGCCCGATGCGACGCTCTACGTCACGAATTCGGCCATCCAGAACTCGCCGCGTTACAATCCGCATGGCTGGACGGAGCGGACCTTCAACCTATGGAAGATCATGCCCGCGAAGAAGGACGAGATCGCAGGTAACCCCGCTTTCGAGAAGTAAGATTGGAGGCGGACGCCTTGCTCGTACTCGTGGCTGCAGGATCCGAACGTCTCGCGTGCTCTCCAGTCTCGACTGCGTGAGGAGCTTGTCCCTCCCCGCGACGAGGAGGGTGCCGCCGCGAAACGGTGACGGGTGGGATGGACGGCTGGGGGCGAGTGGCGCCGCGCCATAGACCGCTGCCGTTGCCGCACCAGAAAAGGAGCGCGGCCTCGCTCGCCGTTTAGTCCGCCCGATCCGGTAGCGCTTGTGGGCAGGGAGGCCACGCCCAGCGGTCCGACGCCTGGATGTGGTCGGTCTCCGCCGAGCCTCGCTTCTGCTACTTCTCCTCGCTCAGTTCCCCGCGCACCGGCGCGTGATTGAGCAAGGCGACCAGCGAGGTGCCGCCGACCGTGTTGCCGATGAAGGTCGGCACGAAGAAATGCGTCAGGTAATCGCTCGGGCTGATCTGGCCCGTCACCACGAGATAGGCGACCTCGACCGATCCTGCGATGAGGTGGGAGAAGTGAGCGATCGCCACCGTGTAGGTGATGATGAGGACCAGCAGGAGCCGCGACTGGCCGGCACTGGGGATCAGCCAGACCATGAGGGCGATAAGCCAGCCTGCCAGCATGGCCTTGATCGCCATGGGCCAGAACGGATCCTTCAAGGCCTCGTGGGCCACTGCGCTGAGGGAGCGCGTGATCTCCTCGTCGAACAGGTCAGGGACGGACAGGAGCCAGGCGAAGAGGATCGTGCCGACGATGTTGGTGATCAGCACGACAGCCCAAAGCCTCAGCATCCGCCAGACCGACATCAGGGTCCGCTGCGTGAGCACCGGCAAGACGGCCGTGAGGGTGCTTTCGGTGAAGAGCTGCTGGCGCCCCAGCACAACGATCATGAAGCCCGTCGTGTAGCCGAACCCCGACACGAGGATGCGCCAGGGCGTCTCGGGAAGGTAGGCGCGGATCACCGCCATCATCAGGAACGAGAAGCCCATCGACAGGCCGGCGCCGAAGCCCGACCAGGCCAGCGCATTGACGCTACGCTCGAGTTCCCGCTCGCCGTCCTGGCGGATGATGTCGTGGATCATCACCGGTTCCGGCGGGGCCGAAACGGCGGCCTGCAGTGTCTCCTGGAGCTGTTCGGCTCGCTCCGGCGCCATGAGGTCCTGCGGGTCTGCCATGGCGTCCTTCTCTCGACGGGCGGAAGAGGTCGTCGGTTCGACGCCCGACGATGCGGCCCTCGCGCGATCTTGTCCCTTTCAAACGCGAAAGGCCCGCCTTGCGGCGGGCCTCCCGACAAATGACCGGAGCAGCCACACATTGGCTGCCACGACCACGGAGTAGGAACGGCGTCGGTCAGCATAATGCGACCGACTCAACCGATGTTCCGCCTCGCAGCGGAGTGGCTGCGATTGTGGCCGATCAGTCGTTTTCGACGTAGGTGATCTTGCCGTCCGGCTGCTTCTTCCAGGTGTACATGACGTAACCGGCCTGCTGGAGATCGCCCTTCTTGTCGTAGGAGAGGTCGCCGATGACGGTGTGGAACTTCATGCCCGTGTGCATGGCGTCGGCCATCTTGTGAGGGTCGACGGATTTGGCGCTCTCGGCGGCCTGCGCCATCACCTGCACGGCGGCGTAGCTGTAGAGCGTGTAGGCCTGCGGATCGAAGTTCTTGGCCGCATATTCCTTCACGACAGCAGCGGCGTTGGGGTTCTTGCGCGGATCCGGGCCGAAGGTCATCAGCGTGCCCTCGGCACCCGGGCCGGCGATGGCCGCGAACTCGTTGTCGGTGATGCCGTCACCCGACATCATCGGCGCCTTGATGCCCTGGTCGGTCATCTGGCGGCGGATCAGTCCGCCTTCGGGATGCAGGCCGCCCCAATAAACGATGTCGGCACCGGCCGCTTTCACCTTGGACACGACGGCCGAGTAATCCTTCTCGCCCGCGTTCACGCCCTCGTAGATGGCCGGCTTAATACCGACCTTGGCGAGCGACGACATCGTGGCATCGGCAAGACCCTTACCGTAGGTGGTCTTGTCGTGAAGAATCGCGATCTTCTTACCCTTGAAGTGCTGCTCGATATACTTGGCAGCAACGGCGCCCTGCTGATCGTCGCGACCGCAGGTGCGGAACACGTCCCACTTGCCCTTTTCGGTCAGGGTGGGGTTGGTGGCGGCCGGTGTAATCACCAGCATGTTGTTCTCGAGATAGACGTCCGACGCCGGAATGGTCACGCCCGAATTGAAGTGGCCCACGACGTACTTGACGCCATCGCCGACGAACTTGTTGGCGACCGACACACCCTGCTTGGGATCGGAGACGTCGTCACCGGTTTCAAGCGTGACCTTGTTGCCGAGGATCCCGCCCTTGGCGTTGAGATCGTCGACCGCCTGCTGCGCCCCCTGCTGCAACTGAGCGCCGAAAGCCGCATTAGGGCCGGTGATGGGCCCGGCCACGCCGAGCTTGAAGTCTTCCGCGTGAGCGGCGCCGGAAAAGGCGAGACCCGCCGCCAGCACGAAACCCGTCAATCCGATGGTCTTCACGTCGTCGTTCTCCTAAGCCTGCGAGATCCGGCCGGACCGGCCGTCCAGGTCGCGGCGGATTTGATGCGAATGTTTCTGCCGAGTCTAGTCTCTATCTGCGGATGCGAAAGCTGGAGCGCATCCAGACCGGCGAGCGAGCATCAGCAAGATGCATGCCGTCTCTGTTCTTCCCGTCACGCGCGCCTCGATCGGCATCACGGCCCGCTGGCAGCCATCGTCGGTCGGCCGCGTTAACCCTACCAACGAGTTAACAGCGCAACTCGAATGATCACTGCTATGAGGTCAGGGGTGATGCGACGGTCGGCGCGGACCGACGCATTCGAAGCACCGCGAATCAAGGACCCGGCATGGCAAGCGTTCAGAGCGTCGACGGTGGTAACACGATCAGCTTCGCCCATCGCCTCGCCGGCTCGCCGCGTTTCAAATCTCTGTTCCGTGACGGGATGGATCTCGTCGAACAGGTCGCCGCCTATCTCGATGGCCCCGGCCGTGACGAGGCCAAGAGCCTTCCGCGTCCCGTCGCGATCGCCTATGCGGCCGAGAGCATGCGCCTCACGACGCGGCTGATGCAGGTCGCGTCCTGGCTTCTCGTGCAGCGCGCCGTCAACGAGGGCGACATGGACCCGGCCCAGGCCGAAGCCGAGAAGCACAAAGTCAGGCTCTGCCCGCAGGACATCGCGTCGGGCGCCGGGCTCTTCGCTCAACTGCCGCCGCTGCTGCAGGAGTTGACCGACCGGTCGTTGCGTCTGCAGGCCAGGATCATCTACCTCGACCGCTCGATCCGCATGCCGGCCGAAGCCATGCCGACGGCTCCCATCGGGATCATCAGCGAGTTCGACCGCCAGCGCGAACAGATCCGCCAGGCCTTTCACGGTCGATAGCGGCTCTTCCGCGATTCGCCGGCGGCGCGATCCCTCCGGAGGGCATCTGGTCGCCCGGTAGGCACGGCATCGAACCCGTGCTTCAATCTCCCACCCGGACAAGCGTCGCAAGGCGTGCCGGAGCCGCCGGAGTGCGGCCTCAAGGGAGGATGTCATGCTGGGACTGATGATGGACGTACCGCTTCTGGTATCCTCCATCCTGCGCCATGCCGAGACCTCCCACCACGACACCGCGATCGTGTCGCGCAGTGCCGACGGCAGTATCGATCGCACCACCTATGCCGAACTGGCTTCGCGCAGCCGGCGTCTCGCCCGGGCGCTCGATCGCCTCGGGCTCGGCCAAGGCGACAGGGTCGGCACGCTGGCCTGGAACGGCGCACGACACCTTGAAGTCTACTTCGCCGCCTCGGGATCCGGGCGGGTGTGCCACACCGTCAATCCCCGGCTCTTCCCCGATCAGATCGTCGAGATCATCGCCCATGCGGGGGATGCCGTGCTCTTCGCCGACCCCGGCCTCGTGCCCCTGCTCCAGACCCTGGTCGGCCGCCTCCCCGATCTCCGCGCCGTCGTGGTGATGGCGGCGCCCGACGCCATGCCGGCGCCCGGGTGTCTGCCCGGGCTCGTCTGCTACGAGACGCTGCTCGCGAGCGAGCCGGACGCCTATGACTGGCCCGAGTTCGACGAGCGGACGGCGGCGGGCCTCTGCTATACGTCGGGTACCACCGGGCCGCCCAAGGGGGTCCTCTACTCCCATCGTTCGACCGTTCTCCACGCCCTGGCGCTCTCGGTGCCGGACGGCTTCGGCTTCTCGGCCATGGACACCACCATGCCGGTCGTGCCGATGTTCCACGTCAATGCCTGGGGTCTGCCCTATGCCTCCGCCATGGCGGGCGCCAAGCTGGTCATGCCGGGGCCACGGCTCGACGGTGCCAGCCTGCTCGGCCTGATCCGTCAGGAAGGCGTCACCGTTACGGCCGGCGTTCCGACGGTCTGGATGGGACTCCTCGATCACGTCGAGGCGCGGGGCGAGACGCTGGCGCCCTTGCGGCGAGTCGGTATCGGGGGCTCGGCCTGTCCGCCGGTGATGATCGAGCGGTTCGCCGCGCAGAACGTCGATGTCGTCCATGCCTGGGGCATGACGGAGACGAGCCCGGTCGCAGTGGTCAACCGGCCCCGGCACGGCCAGGCCAGTCTTTCGCTGGAGGAGAGAACCGCGCTCGGCCGAAAGCAGGGCCGCCCGCTCTTCGGCGTGGAGCTTCGCGCGGTCGGGCCGGACGGCGAGGAAATCCCGCGCGACGGCGAGGCTTACGGCGCCATGCTGATCCGCGGCCCGTGCGTGGCGTCGCGCTACTTCGGGTCCGAGGGTGACGACGCCTTCGCGACGGAAGGCTGGTTCTCCACCGGCGATGTCGTCACGGTCGACCCTGACGGATTCGTCGAGATCGTCGATCGCGCCAAGGACGTGATCAAATCCGGCGGCGAGTGGATCAGTTCGATCGAGCTCGAGAATATCGCCATCGAACACCCCGCCGTCCGCGAGGCGGCGGTCGTCGCCTGCCCCGACCCGCACTGGGGAGAACGGCCCGTGCTTTTCGCGGTCCTGACCGAGGGGACGACCTTCACGCCGGCCGACATGGCGATGCTGTTCGAGAACCGGGTCGCACGCTGGATGGTACCGACGGAATTGCGCGTCGTCGCCGACCTGCCCCACACCGCCACGGGCAAACTTCACAAGGCTTCGATCCGCCGGATGCTGTGAGAGCGGGTCAGCCCGAGGACGTGTCGATCGACGTCCAGCGGGTCGGAGGATTCCGGTCGAGACCGTCGAGGGTCTGGCGCAGATGCCAGTCGAGCGAGGCCACGAGCTGCAGGCGGACGAAGTCTCGGGGCCGGAGAGGCCAGACTCCGGCGCCGTGGAACACGTGGATCCCATCCGCCATCATCACGGCATCGCCGTTGCGCAACGTGGTGTCCTGAAAGACGGACACGAGGGCGGTCCGGGGCGGCTTCGGCAATGTGATCCGACGCGCGAAGACCACGGGTGGCTGCAACACGGGCAGACGCCTTGCCAGGCGAGGGCGGCCGGAGCGCGCCGATACAGAGCCGACAGACCGTCGCCGATCGAGTGCGATCCGCAGCGGCCTCGTGTGTGACGCCGCCCAGATGCGGCGTGCGCGGCGATGGAGCGGCGCCGTCACCACAGGCATCGCCGACGACACGGCGGCGCTCTCGGCCCAGGGCCAGAACTCGTTGCGCCGGATGCCGAGATCGTCGCCCGCTGCCGCCGCCTCACCGAAAGCTGCGAGGAGAGCCGCCAGGAGGCCCGCCATGGCGACAACGGCGAAGCCTCGGACGGATGTCGAAGCAGCGAGACGCGCGAGCATTGGGCAACGATCCACAGGGCTGAAAGCACGCGGATCGCCACAGCGGCCGCGCCAGCACAGCGCTACCACTCACGCCGGTTCACATGCGCCGACGCGACGGAGATTCGGTTAATCGCAGCAGGCGGGATCGTCGTGTCGAAGCTGCTCGACAGCGGCGCAGATTCCCCCGCTCGTGTCGCCGGTGGTGACGCGGCTCAGAACGCGGTTCGCGACCGGATGGCGGCGGCGAGCGTGCCTTCGTCGAGGTAGTCGAGTTCACCCCCGACCGGCACGCCATGGGCGAGCCGCGTCACCCGCACGCCGAGATGCGACAGCATATCGGTGACGTAATGCGCCGTGGTCTGACCGTCGACCGTGGCATTCACCGCCACGATGACCTCGCGCACCTCGCCTTCGGCGACGCGGGACACGAGACCTTGAAGATTCAAATCGGCAGGGCCGACGCCGTCGAGCGGCGACAGCGTGCCGCCGAGCACGTGATAACGCCCCTTGACCACCCCGGCGCGCTCCAGCGCCCACAGGTCACCCACGGTTTCCACGATGACGAGTTGCGCGGGGTCGCGGCGCATGTCGGCGCAGATCGAGCAGGGCGACCGCGTATCGACGGAGCCGCAGCTCTCGCAGGTGACGATCCGCTCCTTGGCGACCCGCAGGGCCTCGGCGAGCGGCGACAACAGTTCCTCGCGCTTGCGCATCAGATGCAGCGCGGCGCGACGCGCCGAGCGCGGGCCATAGCCCGGCAGGCGCGCCAGAAGCTGGATCAGCCGCTCGATCTCGGGGCCGACGACGCGGTCGGGCATCGGCGGCTAGAACGGCAGCTTGAAGCCGGGCGGCAGGGGAAGGCCCGCGGTGGCGCCCTTCATCTTCTCCTCGGTGGCCCGGTCCGCCTTGGCCCGGGCATCCGCATGGGCGGCGACGAGGAGATCCTCGAGGATCTCCTTCTCGTCGGATTTCAACAACGAGTCGTCGATCGACACGCCCTTCATGGAGCCCTTGCCGGTCAGCGTCACGCGCACGAGGCCGCCGCCGGCCGCGCCCTCGACCTCCATCGCCTCCAGTTCCTTCTGGATGTCGGCGACGCGGCCCTGCAGCTCCTGCGCCTTCTTCATCAGTCCCATGATGTCGGCCATAAACTCTCTCCTTACAGATCGTCGTCGCTGAACCCGTCGTCGCCGTCATAGGCGACGTCGTCGTCGGGACCGTCCACCGCCGCGGCCGCGACGGGAGCCGCAACCGCAGGCTCGATCAGCGAGCGGACCGCGACGATCTCGGAACCCGGGAACGTGTGGAGCAGCAGGCGCACCGTCGGATCGGCGGCGACGTCGTCCTTCTCGCTGCGAGCCCGGGCGTCGGCAGCCTCGCGGATCGTCGGCGCGCCGCCGCCCGAGACGACCGACACCATCCAGCGGATGCCGGTCCATTCATTGAGACGGCGCGTCAGGTTGGCGGCCGTCTGCGGCGAGCCCTCGGGCGGCAGCTCGAACTCGATCCGCCCCTCCTCGAAACGAACCAGGCGCACGTCGCGCTCGAGGGCGAGCTTCAACTGGATGTCGCGGCGCGCCTGGGCGAGCGCCACGACATCCGTGAAGGCATCGAGTCGGACGGAGGATTGAGGCGCCGCGGCGGGCTGCGCGACGACGGGGCGAGCCGAGGCCATCGGGGCGCTCTGGAGCATCGGGGCTTGCCGCATCGGCGAGGCGATCGCCATGGCGGAGGCGGCCGAACCTCCGCCGGCAGAGCCGATGCGGGCCCCGCCTCCATTGCCGGACGGAGGCGGCAAGGCCGGGCCGGTGGCGGCCGGCATCGCCATTAGCCGCTTCAAGGCCTCGTCGGGGGTCGGCAGGTCGGCCGCGCAGGCAAGCCGGACCAGTACCATGTCGGCGGCCTGGAGCGGCCGCGGCGCGTCCTTGACGTCGGCCAGACCCTTGACCAGCAGCTGCCAAGTGCGGGTCAGGATCGGCAGCGACAGGCTCTGGGCGAAAGACCCGCCGCGACGGCGCTCCTCCTCGGTCAGGCCCGGATCCCGGGCGGCGTCGGGCACGAGTTTCAGCCGCGTCACGAGGTGGACGAAGTCGGCGAGGTCGGAGATCACGTGTCCGGGATCGGCACCGCTGTCGTGCAGCAGTTTCAGCCCCGTCATGGCGTCGGGCAGGCGGCCACCCATCACGGCTTCGAAAAGGTCGATGATCCGGGCCCGGTCGGCCAGCCCCAGCATGGCGCGCACGCTATCGGCCCCGACATGGGGCGATCCGCCCTCGGACGAACCATGGGCGATCGCCTGGTCGAGCAGGGACAGCGCGTCGCGCACGGAGCCTTCGGCGGCGCGGGCGATGACCACCAGCGCCTCATCGTCGACCCCGACCCCCTCGCGGAGGCAGATGGATTTCAGATGCGCCATCATCACGTCGGCCTCGACGCGGCGCAGATCGAAGCGCTGGCAGCGCGACCGCACCGTCACCGGGACCTTGTCGACCTCGGTGGTGGCGAAGAGGAACTTGACGTGATCCGGCGGCTCTTCGAGCGTCTTCAGCAGCCCGTTGAAGGCCGCCTTGGACAGCATGTGGACCTCGTCGATGATGTAAACCTTGGTCCTCGCCATGACGGGCCGGTAGCGCGAGCCCTCGATGAGTTCGCGGACGTCGTCGATGCCCGTATGCGATGCGGCGTCCATCTCCACCACGTCGACGTGGCGCGATTCGATGATGGCCTGGCAATGGGTGCCAAGGCCGGGCATGCGGATCGTCGGCGCGTCGATCAGGTCAGCGCCGTCCTGTGCCGGACGATGATAGTTCAGCGCCCGCGCCATGATGCGCGCCGTCGTGGTCTTACCGACGCCGCGCACGCCCGACAGGAGATAGGCTTGGTGGATGCGCGACAGGTCGAAGGCATTCGACAGCGTCCGGACCAGTGCCTCCTGGCCGATCAGGTCGTCGAAATGGGTCGGCCGATATTTGCGGGCCAGGACGCGATAATTGTTGTCGAGCGACACGGGACCCCTGACGCAGCGCGGAAAGCGGCGAAACCGAACCTTCGATATGGGGTTGGGCTCAGCCGAAGCGAAGCCTCAAGGCCGAGAAGTAGGAGGCTGGACGAAGACCCGCTCGGTCCCGTTAGGGCTGCTTCCTTCCGGATCTGACCCGATTGGCGGGTGAAACGTCCCTCGCCAACCTCCCGTCGGCTATGTGGCAAAGATCGCCGACGCGCGCAAGAGTGGGCATGGCTACGGCTGGCAGATGCTCACCGACCTCCGCACGATCGGTCTCGTGCGACGCCAGACAGCTCCTTCTTCGTGTCGCTTCCAACATCAGACATCTCGAAAACCGCCAGCCGACCAAGCGTGTGAACCCGGAGCCCCTTTGATGGAGGGTCGTACGCCGCCTGTTTGACAAGCTCCGCGCCCTTTTCTACCCCCGTCTTACAAAAAATCGGGGAGGTCGGGATGGCGGGACGTTTGGCGGGCAAGACGGCGCTGGTGACGGCCGCCGGCCAGGGGATCGGGCGCGCGACAGCAGAGGCCTACGTTGCCGAAGGAGCGCGCGTGATCGCCACCGATCTCGATCCCGCAAAGCTCGCCGGCCTCGACGGGGCCGAAATCCGGCCTCTCGATGTCCGATCGACGGAAGCCGTCGAGGGCTTGGCCCGCGAGGTCGGAGCCATCGACATCCTGTTCAACGGGGCCGGCTTCGTCCACCACGGCACGGTGCTCGACTGTTCGGAAGCCGACTGGGACTTCTCCTTCGATCTCAACGTCAAATCCATGCACCGCACCATCCGGGCGTTCCTGCCCGGCATGCTGGAGCGCGGCCGAGGCTCCATCGTCAATGTGGCGTCGGGCGCCTCTTCGGTGCGCGGCATTCCCAACCGCTACGTCTACGGCGCCTCCAAGGCTGCCGTGGTGGGCCTGTCGAAGGCCGTCGCGGCGGACTTCATCAAGCGCGGCATCCGCTGCAACGCCATCTGCCCCGGCACGATCGAGAGCCCTTCGCTCGACCAGCGCATCGACACGCTCGCGGCTTCGACCCATCAATCCCGCGACGCCGTCCAGCAGGCCTTCGTCGATCGGCAGCCGATGGGGCGTCTCGGCACCGCGCATGAAGTCGCCATGCTGGCGGTCTATCTCGCCTCCGACGAGTCGAGCTACACGACGGGAACGATCCACCTGGTCGATGGCGGCTTCTCGCTCTAACCCGCCATCCCGACACCGAGACCGCCCATGCCGCCGACCGCGACCGACAGCCTATCCTCCAACGTGTCGGCCCTGCCGGCCGACGCCCATGTGACGGCGGCCTGTTTCCTCGGCGATATGCCGGCCCTGGCGCTCGGCGACGGCACGGTGCTGCTCGGCGCGAAGGGTGAGCACCGCATTGCGGCCCACCCCGACGGTGGCGTGCTCTGCGCCGCCGCCGATCGGGACCGGATCGTCACGGGCGGCGACGACGGCCGCGTCGTGGCGACCCGCGCCGACGGCCAGACGGAGGAGATCGCCTCCGAAAAGGGCTGGGTCGACGGACTGGCTCTTCACAGTTCGGGCGCGGTCGCCTGGGCAACGGGCCGCACCGTCCGGGCGCGCACCGCCAAAGGCGAGGTGAAGAGCGCGGCGGCGGGTTCTTCGGTCCGCGGCCTGGCCTTCGCGCCGAAGGGCTACCGGCTGGCTTTCAGCCATTATAACGGCGCTTCGCTGTGGTTTCCCAACACGGCCGAAGCCCCGCAGGTGCTGGAGTGGAAGGGGTCCCACCTCGACATCGTCTGGTCGCCCGATGGCCGGTTCGTCGTCACCACCATGCAGGAAAACGCCATGCATGGCTGGCGCGTCTCGGATTCGAAGCACATGCGCATGTCGGGCTATCCGGCGAAGCCGCGCTCGCTGTCCTGGTCGCCCGATGGCGCCTGGCTCGCCACCTCCGGCGCCGAAGCCTGCGTGGTCTGGCCCTTCGAGGGCAAAGACGGCCCTATGGGAAAGGCGCCGCGCGAATGCGGGGTGCGCCCGGTCCGGGTGTCGCAGGTGGCCTTCCACCCACGCGCGGGCGTGCTGGCGCTCGGCTACGAGGACGGCTTCGTGCTGATGGTGCGGCTCAAGGACAATTCGGAAATCCTCGTTCGACGCGAGGACGCGGCGGGCGGCGCCGTCTCGGCGCTCGGCTGGAACGCCACGGGGACCCAACTCATCTTCGGCACCCGCAACGGCGCCGCCGGGGTTCTGACCCTCCCGGCCTGATCGCGATCGGCGTACGCACAAAAAAGCCGGGCATCGGGCCCGGCTTTCCTTTGACATGAAAGTGGATCAACCGGCGCGATGCATCGTCCGGCCGTGATGCATCGGCAAACGGTGCATCATCCGACGATGCATGGCGTGCCGGTGCACCATGCGGGTCATCCCATGGGCTCGACCATGAGCGGACGCGTGACGTCCCACCACGCGCATATGGTGCTTCATCGACGACCGATGCTTCATCATCATGGACCGATGGCCCATCGTCCGGTGAAGCTTCATCATCGTCGCCTGATTTCGCATCATGGTGCCGTGGTGCTTCATCGCCGCGACGCGGTGCGCGGGGGCGTGACGCATCATCGGCCGTGCCATGGCGGCGGGCTTCATCGGCCGTCTGGCCGCCGGCGCCGCAGCGCTAGGCTTGGCCGCCATTGGCTTGCCTGCCATGGGCTTCGCCGGCATGGGCTT